>JANQJX010000061.1 GCA_028281425.1 Simkania sp. | reverse complement strand
AATTGTAAGATATTCCAAAAAGGAGCTGATCAAATGCCCGCGAAAAAACGAAGAAAATCAGCAGCTTCTTCTGAGAAAACAACTCGAAGAAGAAAAACTAAAACGGCTGCTAAGAAGAGAACTTCAAAAGTTGCTAAGCGTAAAACTGCTAAGCGTAAAGCAACAAAGAAAAAGGCAACAAAGAAAAAGACAACTAAGAGCAAGGCAACTAAGCGGAAAGCAACAAAGAAAAAAATGACTAAGAGAAAGACGGCCAAAAAAACAACTCGAAAAAGAAAAACTAAATCTACTGCTAAGAAAACCGTTGCTAAGCCTCGTCGAAAAAAACGAAAAAGAAAAACGGCTACAAAATAGACTGTTTTAGCTAAGTTAGTATCCTTCTTAAACCGAGTGGTTTAATGGTCACTCGGTTTTTGTTTTAGCTCCCATTTCTCCTATGTGAGTGATCAAGTTTAACCCCTATTTCTCCTGCCTGGTCTAGAAAAATCCACAAGCTCTATTTCGCTGGGATATCCAATCCATTTTTTTAGGTGAGGTTGCAAACCTATCCATTTGAGAATTTCTTGGCATTTCTGAAAACACTCGTGCAGCTCTTTTTCCAGGGGTGGTGTAAAATGGGAGTGAAAGCTAACATCCCACTAAATGTTGTTTCAATACGTTCTCTCCGATGCTTCAATATTTTGTCATCTTCAATTGTAGGCTCCATCTCCATAGATTTTTGATCCTTTTTCGAAGCTAAAATGAAACATTTTCAAAGCTTTAACGTCTGCAGTCGAGCCTGGAGTCATCAAAAATTCAACTGGAAATCCTTCAAGCGTCACAATCATGTGAACCTTACGCTCCAAAAAATCTCACCTCTTTATATGGCTGCGCTATAGAGAAAATTGGGAGCAATTTGGGGTATAAGCATTACTGGAGATAGCCTTCCATGACCACTTGTGTAAGGTGTTTGCGCTTTGATGGATATTCTTTTTTCTGAAGTTCTTCTGCTAAATCTTCTTTTTTTCCTCTTTTACCGATAGCAACCATCGCTTCTACTTGATAATCATTTGAGACTTTGCAGACTATTTTAGCCCTTTCATAATCAAAACCTCCCATGCCATGAACAGCTAAATTGCGTGTGCTTCCTTCAAGAGCCATATAAGCCCAAGCAGCTCCAGTATCGAAACTGTGTGTGACAGAAGGTTTTTGGTTATGTGTGAAGACTTTATGAGAAAGGATCACGACTAGAATCGAGGCATTGATAGCCCATTTTTTATTATATTCGGTAAGGAGTGAAAAAAATGAATCCCAGTAAGAAGTGTTTTGCTTTGCATAAATAAAGCGCCAAGGTTGTTCGTTATAACAGGAAGGAGCCCAATGAGCTGCTTCAAAAAGGGACATCAATTCTTCATCGGAAAGAGGTTCTTTTGACATGGAACGAGGAGACCAGCGACTTAAAATCAGAGGATGGATGGGGTATTTAGAGTGTCTATTTTTTCTAATTTCTTCGGGTAATTTTTGTGTCATGAAATTGACTCCTAAAGGTTTTGGGTAAGATTTGATCTAAGATGAGATGGACACTTAGAGCGATTAAAATAGAAAAAAAAGCTGTTCCAAACAAATCGCTTGGAAAATGATTCAAGAGAAAAACACGACTAGATGAGAGAATAAGAGCACTGATTATAAAAAGGAGTTGCCATTTTGGGAAGAAAAGGGAAAGAGAGGTAGCAAGTGTCATGGCTGCCATCGTATGCCCAGAAGGAAAAGAATGAAAATGATGACTATCATTAAAAAATTGAAATGTTTTTACCTCTTTTACTAGAAATGCCTCGGGGCGCATTCGTCCGATCACAATTTTAAAGATCCTAACAAAGGCAATGCTTAAACATTGTGCTATAGCGATTTCAAAATAAAAGAGGCCCCATTTTTCCTTTGATTTTAAAAAACGGATTAAAAGAAAAGCCATGATCGAAACGATAAGATAAAAAGGGGGGAAAATCAAAAAAGAACATCTTTTCATCAAAGGGCGGAAATGGAACATATAAAAAGAAAGATTGCCAATAAGAAAATCATCGAGAAAGATGTAACAGAAAATGGTTGCTATGAAGAAGAAAAAGAGCAAAAAGCAAAAAAAAGGGCTTTTAAAAAAAAGACGTTTAATAAAATCAAGTAGAAACATATCCCTCATTGAGAGGATTTAAAATTTAAGAATTTTCATCATCTATAATATCTGCTATTTTCTTTTTTTGTCTAAAAATATAGAATGATTTTTTTAAAGTTCTTAGGTCCCATTCATTGGTAAAACATTTGGAGAATGCAAATGATCTATATGAAACGGTTTTTTCTCTTTTTACTTCTTTTTTGCTCCTTCATTGGGCTTAAAAGGGATCTTTTTTCTCAGTATCCTCAATCGAATGTGGAAATACATCCTCCTTTTTTGTATGAACCGAAGGATTTTTCTTATCTTTTAGGACATTTAGAAGGGATAAGTGATGATCTTCTTAAAATGCATTTTGCCTTATATAAAGGATACGTAAAAAATACAAATCTTCTTGTATTCGCATTGCGAGAGTTTGAAGATAAAGGGGATGAATTGACATTGGCCTATGGAGCATTAAAACGGCGATTTTCTTGGGAATATGATGGAATGATTTTGCATGAATATTATTTCGAAAATTTGAAAAGCACCCCTTTTTTGACAAGAAAAGATGCTCTTTATAAGCAGATTGTGAAAGATTTTGGAAGTTTTGAAAAATGGAAGGAGGCTTTTTTTGCAACAGCTATGATTCGAGGGATTGGTTGGGTTATTCTCTACCAAAGTCCAAAAGAAGGACGCCTTAAAAATATTTGGGTTGATGAGCATCATATGAATCATCTAGCAGGGGAAGTTCCCCTTCTTGTATTAGATGTTTGGGAACATGCTTATATGACAGAGTATGGTTTAAATCGGAAGGCTTATCTTGAAGCTTTTTTTAAGAACATCAATTGGAAAGTTGTATCAAAACGTTTCAAGATCGACTAGGTCGTATTTCGCGTACCTATTCTGGAAAAAGACGCACACGAGTGTTTTTTGAAAAGCCAGGAAATTCCCGAATGGGCCTCCCTTGAACTGAAAAATTGTTCAGATCCATTGAGATTTTTTTCGAAAATTGTGAAAGAGGCAAGTTCACTATACCCTTAGAGAGCAAAAGGAAATGCGACTTATCTAAAGCCTAAAGAGAAAAGATCCTTTAGACAATGACTTTCCAGTTTAACGCAGGCCCGAATGGATAAGTTTGCAACTTCACTTAAAAAAATTCATCAGATGTCCCAGCAAAATAGAGGATGTGGATTTTTCTAAAGTAGGCATGCGCAATAGGGGTCCAGCTAGGTTAAATCTTAAGAAACGTTCTTTTTTTTTGATGAATAGATATAATTTAGGATTAAAAAAAAGATCCAAAGAGAGGTAAGTAGGACCATCAAACCAGAAGGGAAAAGCTGTCTTGATGTGATAAAACGGTAGCTGAAAAAGCCTTCAAGCAAAATCAGAAGAACAAAACCAAGATAAATTCCCTGTTTACGAGCAGCAAAACTCAGAGTGCTTGCCCAAAGAAAAAGAAGACCAAAAATTCCTCCTGCTAAAAGAGAAGGAAGGCTTTTTTTCATTACAAACCCGGCACATCCTCCTGAAAAAACCAAAAAAGAATAAATCAAAAGAAAAAAACCACTTTTTTTAAACATCGTAGCCATCCCATATTTGTGAGTTTGCTTAACATTTTTATCGATTCATTTTACAACGCTTTAAAAAATTTAGTGGTAGAGACATTGAATCAATGTTGATGCAATAATCACCCTTAGAACTTGATGCGGTTCATCAAGCCGTTCTACCAAGAAAGGAATAGATTTAGGATTTCCTATATGCCCAATTGCCTCTAATATTGCAATCTTTTTTTCTCGATCCATTTCAAAATAGGCTTTTTCTAAAACTTGAATTGCATCGGGATCACTTCCAGAAAGTGCAAGAACAAAAGCTGCTTGAATGCGTATCATTTGGTCTTTATCTTCTAACAAAGAACGAAGAAGTTCAAAATCTTTTTTCATCCCTCCTTCTAAAAGAACTTTTGAAGCTGCAAAAGAAATTCCAAAAATGTGATGTTTTAAAAAGCTTTTAAGTGCTTTTTTGGATTTCGGATGATGAAAAATCATTAATAAATTTAAGATATCAAGCCTTGTGAATTGATCTACTTGAGTGGGATATTGGGGCGTTTGAGGAATATGATAAACATGAGATGGGGATAAAACTTCAAAAAAAGGATTTAAAACTTTATCCCACATGATTTTTTCTTGATAAAGCATAAGAAATTGGTAGAGATGATAACAACTGAGCTTGACTTCAATTCCTGAGCGGATCAAACCCAAAGCAATATTCGCTTTGACAAAAGGGTCTGGAGAAATATGCATTGCCTCTTTTGCAAGTCTTCTTCCTACCTCCCCACTATTTCCCAAAATTAGAGCAGCTAAGTAGCGGCTTTTTTCATCAGATCCAAATACCCAGTTTTTAAGACAATCCAAAGCTGTATTTGGAAAAAAAGGAAGTATAAGCCAAGAAGCTGTTATTGAAATTCCCGGGTGATTTTCTTTTGTCATCTCTTCAATCTTTTTTAAAGTATCCAAAGAAAGATGCTTAATTCCTAACATGTAAAGAGTATTTAAAGCTCCTATTCTGACATCTGGGCAAGCATCATCAAGCAGTTCAATAACAAGAGGAAGCCCTTCTAAAATTTCATGATGGGCAATGATTTCAGAAGCAAGGTAACGCAATCCAAAACGTTTGCTTTTACAAAGCTTTTTAAGCTCATTTAAATCAACTTGATGGTATAAAAGAGCTAAAGCATGCATGCTCATGATTTTTTCTTCAAAACTATTTTCGGAACATGCAATTATTTTTTTAAAGGGTTCTTTCATCTCCTCTATTTCCATTTCCCCAAGTGAGCGAATCACTTCAAGACGCACAAACCAAACCCTCTCTTCTTTAAACAAACGTTTGAGTTCTTCAATTAAAACACGATCTCGATAATGAGATGCAAATTGAGCTGCCATAGCGCGTAAAAGGGCATCTGAAGAGTGCATCTGATTTTGAAGCATTTTAACTGCACGTGCATCTCTTGTTGTAAAAGCACCAATTAAAGAAATGCTGTTTACAATTAACTGAGAAGAGGTTTCGCTGCGGCGCAAAATTCCCCAAGCAAGCGTCTCTAACATATTTAGACTTGGCTTTTTTTCCTTTGTTTTTTTCCAAAAGGCAATGGCCTCTTCATCTCTCCTAGACTCTACAAGCGAGCGCACATAGGCTTCTTTCAGCTCTTTAGATGTATATTTTCTTGAAAAGGCTTTTTCACACTCTCGAAGAGCGTTTCTATAATCTCCAATGAGTAAGTGAGAATAAACTCTCTTAATGATTTGTTTTTCATTGATGTCTTCTAAAGCAAAGGCTTGAGAAGATGTAAAAGAGAAGAAAAAAACGAAATAAATAATGTTGAATAGGAAACATAATCTTAATCCACATGTTTCATAAACATGGGAAAAAAAAGAGACTCTTGCAAAAGAAGATTTCAGAAAACAATTCATCGATAAAAAATAAAAGATAAAAGTTTCTCTTTTTCCCATAAATCCAGGAAAAGATAAACACTCTTTGCTTGCGACATCCTAATATCTCGGAGTGTGGCCTATTTTTTCCTTTAGCGCTACATAAAAGTTTAAGATTTTTTGCATCAATAAATTCTCTTTGAAAGGTGACAAATTTATATCCAGGGACTGTCTTGAGTTGGAGAATCATCATCAAGGTTTAAGCTATAGGTCCAAGCTCTTTTCCCCCAATTAAATGAAAATGGAGATGAAATACTGACTGGCCTGCCTTTAAACCAATATTTGTCAAAAAACGGTAATTATCTTCAACTCCCATCTCTTTCGCAATTTCTTGAGCAACCTTAGTAATTTCAGAGAGAATAAAGAGTTCATCAGATGGAATTTCTTGAAAGTTTCTATAGGCCTTTTTAGGCATGATGAGGATATGGACCGGTGCTTTTGGATGGATATCTTCTATAGCTAAAATATGTTCGTTTTCGAAGATTTTTTTTGCTGGCAGTTTTCCTTCAATAATTTTTCCAAAAATTGTTTGAGTCATTAAGCCTTCCTACTTTTAAATGCGATTTGGAGAGCTTCGATTGCATCTTCTTTAGTTTGCCAAATCGAAATGAATGCCCCTTTATGACAAAATATCGCTCCCTTAATTCCCGATTCTTTTGCAAGTTCATCACTATGAAGCCCTGCCCACTTACTAGGAAGAGGGAAACGCACTTCCATACGCCTGTCATAAGAAGGGGGGATCCCACGTAATTTCCAGTGTTTTCCTGCTGGCATGATAACAAAAAGAGCGGGGTGCTTTTCTCCTCCTAGTTCAAAAAAAACATCAAACCAAGGCATAGAAGCATCAAAAAGCATCACCTTTTGATTCTTCTTCATCTCTTCTTCAATCACCTTTCGGCATTTTTGAATATAGTTAAATTTGGAGAGAAGACGTTTGAGATGATTGATTGTGAAATCAAGTGCCTCCATGAATGCTTCTTTCATCTTTTCTTCAGAAGCATCATGAGATGTAGGTATAAAATTTGCAATCACTCCTGAAAAACTGCAATGACCTATTTGAGTCGAAACATTTCCATTGTCGATAGCATCTACTCCAATAATTAAAGAAGAATTTAAATAATTAAAGAGTCTTTCTTGTAAAACTTTTTGCTCTTTGAGATAATTTAAAACCATCCCCGCACTGCTCAAATCCCCATGATAGCTCAATTGATGATGGTCAAACCAATGCATAGAAGGGTCATAAATTCCCCCCACATCACAAACAAAATCGCATCTATTCAGTTTATTGGGATCTCGACTTCGAATAATTTTATCCAAATCGATTTGGTTAAAAAGAAAAAGAAGAGCACATGCTGTCACTTCATCGGCATGAAAAGTTCCATTATGAGTCCCAAAACTACGCGGGATAACTTTTCTTCTCATGAGATGCTCCAAAATGGATGAAGTATAAAGATTAAAAAAATACTATTCAATTCTAAAACTTCTTTAACCTCATTTTTTAAAGCTTTTGATCCTATGTCACAGATGGAAACCAATTCCAAACAAGACCGACTTGAAATAAGAGAACACTTATGGAGCCAATTAAAATGATAATGAGTAAAGCCTTCCCTCCAATGACTTGAAAATGCTCTTTCTTTTTATCGATATAGCGCCCTTTCCATACCATGAGAACAGGAAAAATTCCATACAAAACTCCAACAAATACACCCGCATAACCAATAGCAAGTAAAAAGCTTTTAGGATAGAAAAGAGCAAAGATAAGAGGAGGCAAAAACATCAGTGTCAGGAGTATAAGACGTCCTCCTCTGTTTTTTTTGATACGAAGACCATCGGCTAAAAAATCATATAAACTAAGTGAAACCCCAAAAAAAGAGGTCACAAGACCAAAAAAAGAAAAGAATCCCACAAGCAATCCCATCCATTTAACCTGTCCTATATGATTTAGAGCAATTGTCAAAGCTGCGATGGGGTGATTTGCACTGCTAATGGCTTTTAAACTATATTCTCCTTCTAAAGGAAGAATTCCAATGATCAAAAATTCCCAAACAAGGTAAAAAATAAGAGGGATCAAACTTCCCCAAAAAAGAACTGTTTTGAGTTTATGGACATCCCCACTCAAATAGGTACGAAGACTTGGAAGAATAATATGAGAGGTAAAAGAGAGAATAACCACCGGAATAGCTGCCGAAATATAAATAGGACTTCCTTCCTTTAGATGGTTCGTTTGAATATGAGGCGTCACAAAAATAAGGAGGAATAGAAAAGAGAGAATCAATCCTGCCATGCAAAAACGATTGATCGTATCTACTGCACGTGTCCCAAACACAACAATAAATCCAAATATGATGAGAAAAATAAAAATACCTATATTTGGACTTATTGGAATATTCCATGCATTGGTAAGAAGTCGGCCAAGCAAACTTCCCCCTCCTGATAAATAAGCGGCTGCAACTGAATAGAGAAGAAGCAAAAAAGAAAGCCAAGCAAAAAACTGCCCGATAGGCCCTAAGCATTCTTTAACCATAGAAATCAAGTTTGCATTCACTCGATCTGTCATCAAATTGGCCTCTAAAAGATAAAAAAGGCTGGTCAACATAAATAAAAAACAGACTAAAAGAACAAGGAATGAATAAAAAAAACCACTGGCACCTGTTGTTAGTGGAAGAGCAAGCATTCCAGCACCGATTTGCGTTCCAGCAACAAGAAAAATACTTCCAAGAGTTTTATTTCGATAAATTTTCATATCATCACTTTTTTCTTTAAAATCTATATACAATAAATCACATTAAAACAGTAAGTGACATACTATAAAAACTCAAGTCGATAAAACCTTTATGGAAAATTTTATGATATGTGACATACATCCCGGATTTCACCCTATTTTCCCCTTTAGGACTGCATCAATAGGCGAGATTTTTTAAGTCGAATTGAAGGGCAGCTTGCAAAAACATTCGACAAAGATCCGCAAAAACCACGCGGTCGCTAGAGTTGAAGACTTGCAGATCAAGAATATGTC
>JANQJX010000020.1 GCA_028281425.1 Simkania sp. | reverse complement strand
TTTATTGTGAATCACTTAGAATTATAAGAGCGAAAAGAAATTCCCTTAATTCTATCGCTGTGGACCATTTGAGGACCACTAAAAGACAAAATTCAATGTCTGGAGGCAAAAGAGGACATGACTAACTCGAAAAATTTAAATTCAGGAGTTAGCATGAATATCCCTCAAGGTATTGACAGAAGAGTCTCAAAAAGCGGAGAAGTTTCCTATCGCGTCCGTATTCGCATGAAAGGCAATCCGCCTATTTCGAAAACATTCAAAAACCTTACTCATGCAAAGCGATGGAAACGCCTTACAGAGTCCAATATAGAGAAAGGTGAATATTTAAGTCATGCTCTTAGTGAATCTAAAACTTTATCAGATGCCATTGAGCAGGTATCTTGCAGAAGTTGTTCCTTATAAGCCAAAAGACGCTAAAAATGTTAAACGTCATTTGATGCGATGGAAAAAAGAATTAGGGGCCTTTAAAATTACAAAGATGCATCCTTCTCATATCGCTAGAGTCAGAGATCAACTCCTTAATGAAAAAACCCTTCGAGGCAAAAAAAGATCTTCTTCCACAGTTGTTCGCTATCTTTCCAGTTTGTCTCATCTATTTTCCATTGCCGTAAATGAATGGGGATGGATCAAAAATAACCCTGTCTTTTCAATTAAAAAACCAAAAAATGCAACAGGACGTCTTCGCTATCTATCCAAAGAAGAAATGTTTATTTTACTTAAACAATGTAAAAGCAGTAGAAATCCCTTTCTTTTTACAATTGTTTTATTAGCCTTACAGACAGGGATGAGACAAGGAGAGATTCTGTCTCTTAATTGGGGAAATATCGACTTCGACAATCAATGGATTTATCTGCAACAGACCAAAAATGATCTTCCTAGAACAGTGCCTCTTAGCACAGAGATGCAAGGACTTTTAAAAAGTCATCGAACCCAAAAAACGTTTTTGCTGGTATTTCCTTCTCCAAACAGTCCTGAAAAGCCCATTGATATCCGCTCAGCTTGGGAATCTGCTTTAAAAAGAGCTAATATTCACGACTTTGTCTTTCATGATCTTCGGCATACCACAGCATCCTACTTGGCAATGCAAGGGTATGGTTATGGACAAATCGCCGAAATTCTGGGACATAAAAGCTTGCAAATGACAAAGCGCTACGCCCACCTATCACATGAACATAAGAGAAATATGCTTCAAACTATGGAGGTGTTTACACATGTCTGATTTAAAATTTCATGAGAAAAAAGTATTTGAAAAACTGTTTAAAATGGAACATGGATTTGTTCTAGATTTAAGCGATAAAGAATTCACAGAATTTTTTAAAGATTATGAAATTCCGATTGATTCGGAAAAGTATCATGCAAAGGGGCCTTCAAAAGCTAATAGATTAAGAACGTTGTGGGAAATTGAATCCAATGATGTTGTCGTCAAAGTCAACCGTGGACTATTCACTTATTTATCGATGGAAAATAATGTAAATCGTTTGTTTCGGCAAGCAGAAAATATTCTTTCTAATTTGGAAAAATTGGATTCTAAAATTCGATTCAAAGGTGTCAAAAATATAGATTTGCCTCCTAAGCCTGTATCAGTGCTAAAGCAATTTGTACAAGCTGGTGCTCATAAATATTGGCAAAAAGATCGAACGCTGACACAAAGAGATTTTAGGGAAAAAAGAGTTTGAAGATCTAATCAAAAATATTAAACAATTCTTCGATATTGATGTTAAAAATGATACCCTTCTAAAAGCAATTCGCGGAGTAGATCCTCGATCCCCTGAAAAAAAGCCAGGGCCCAAATCTTGATTATTGGAAGTTTTAGTAGATTTTGACTTCTTAATCGGATAATCCGATTAAATTTTTTGTCTTATTAAGATAGATCTTTTTTTTCTTCATAGAGATAATTGGATGATCCAATTAAATTAACTTATATCCTATTAAATATCAGCCACTTAATAGACTTTAAATGACACCTTGCATTTAATTATATAGAAAAGGGGTGAATAATTAAAAAATAAGGAGCCAAAAAATGGCAAAATTAATTCCTGTTCCTAAATGGAACAATTATCATGAATGGCCTACACAAGCTGCTCTTCGTTATTACATCTTCAATGCTGAATTTAACGGTTTTAATAAAGTCATCAAAAGGGTCGGAAGGCGCATCCTAATCGATGAAAATCAATTTTTTCTATGGGTTGAGAACCAAAATGGAGGGCATTTATGAAAGAGAAAAAAAGAGCCTGCTGGCAAACAGGCAACTTCTTCATCTACATCTAAACACAATGTAGTAGAAACTTCGAATAAAATCAATGGGATATCTAATAATCGTTTTTATTTAAACAAGAAGGGAATCTGGCATGTCCCTGAACTAAAGGAAATAAGATTTCCGAACCTATCTGGATATGTTCTCTTCTTAATGTTTTGGCACTTACACGTGATCAAAATGGCGAAAACCATGGAAGACTTTTGCAATTCATGGATGCTGATGGAAGAAATCATCAATGGGCAATGCCGATGGAGCTTTTAGCCGGAGATGGCAATGAATATCGTCGTAATCTTTTATCGATGGGTTTACAAATTGCCCCAGGAAGAAAGGCTCGTGAATTGTTAACAACATATATCCAGACAACTGAGCCACAGTTAAAAGCCATGTGTGTTAACCGTATTGGATGGATGGAAGAAATTTATGTGTTTCCAGATGAATCTATTGGATTAAGACAAGAAAATGAAAGTGTTTTCTTTCAGTCACTTTCTCCTCAAAAATCAGCCTATCAAATTGCAGGAACACTTGAGGAATGGCAAAAAAGATCTGTAAATATTGCGTTGATAATTCACGACTTTCTTTTGCAGTCAGCGTCGCGTTTGCAGCGCCTCTTCTTAAAATTATGAATGAGGAGAATTGCGGGTTTCATTTTCGAGGTCCTAGCAGCAATGGAAAGACAACAACATTAAAAGTTGCAGCGTCTGTTTTCGGAGGGAAGGAAATAGTTCATACTTGGAGAGCAACCTCCAATGGACTTGAATCTATTGCAACTCTTCATAATGATTCTTTGCTTTGTTTAGATGAACTGGGGCAAATAGGTTCAAAGGAAGCTGGAGAAACGGCATACATGTTAGCGAATGGTATGGGGAAATCACGTGCTACCAAGTGTGCTGATGCGAGGCGAAAACACAAATGGCGGCTGCTTTTTCTCTCCAGTGGTGAAATCAGCCTTGCAGAACACATGCGTGAAGGAGGTAAAAGAATTCGGGCGGGTCAAGAAGTTCGCATTGTCGATATTCCTTCGGATACGGACAAATATGGGGCCTTTGAATTTCTTCATGAAGCCAATTCAGGATCTACGTTTTCTAGAAATCTTTGTCAAGTTTCCGATCAATTTTTTGGATGTGCAGGACGTATGTTCATTCGAAAAATGACAAAACAAGGGCTTTCTCAGGTAAAAGGAAAAATGCAACAACTTATCGACACGTTTATTAAAAGGCATTCTTGTCAAAATCATAGCGGTCAAGTCGATCGCGTTCTTCGCAAATTTGCCTTTGTTGCTGCAGCTGGGACATTAGCAACAGAATATAAGATCACAGGGTGGCCGGATCAGGAAGCTATGTGGGCAGCTGAAGCATGTTTTAAAAGCTGGATTAACAATCGGGGAGGAGCGGGTTTGCAAGAAGAAAAGAGGGCTTTGGAACAGGTGCGTCATTTTTTTGAATTGCATGGTGACAGCCGTTTTTCCAACTGGGAAGAAGATCTTTCTAAAACCATGAATAGAGCTGGGTTCAAAAAAATAGTAGGTGGCAATACACATTTTTATGTGTTTCAGGAAGTGTTTAAAAACGATATTTGTAAAGGCATCGATTCCAACTATGTTGCAAAGATTTTAGTGACTAAGGAATGGCTGATGCCCGATAACCAAGGTAAAAGTTCTAGAGGTGAAAAACTTCCTGGACTTGATGGCTCTGTAAGATGTTACCGCTTTTACGGAGATAAAATATTTGCAGATATGATTTAAAATCGGGTGAGACCAGTGAGGACGGTGAGATTCTTTAAAAATCTCACCCAGTCTCACCATTCTCATCTAAAAAAGAAGGAATGATGATGAACAAACCGATAAGCCATCAAAAAGAACAAAGCTTGCTGGATGCATTTTTTACGTCCCATATCAAAGCAGAATTTACCGAAGATGCATCTGGGAATCCAATGATTGAGACGCTTTGGATTGGAGGAAAAGAAATGTCTCCTGAAATGTTACGGGATCATGAAACATTGGACACATTTTTTAGCTCGATTGCGGCTTTAGGAGGAGGTCTTGATCCTGAGACGACCCTTGATTTTATGATAGAAACAGCTGCTGCATTCCCCAAAGGTTTCAATCAGGCAAGTTTCAATAAATCCATTGCTCTTCTTCAAAAAATGCAACCTCAAGATCCTGTTGAAGCAAGACTTTTAGCGCAACATTTCATCCTTCATGAGCAAGGAATGAAATATCTGAATCTCTGTTCTAATGCGGACATGGTATGTCATTCTCAACATTTTGGAACTCTTTCAATGAAAATGTTGAAATTGTCTCAAGAAAGTATTCAAGCTCTTACAAAATATCGCAATAAAGGAACGCAGCAGATCAATGTCATTCATATGCAGGATCAGGGCCAAAGCCGTTATGATGGGAAGTGTGTCTGAAAAAAATGGAAGTTGACCCCATGGATAAAAGACAACAATGTCAAGCCAAAAGCAAACGAAGTGGGTTACGTTGCAAAAAATATGCTGTCAAAGGCATGAAAGTTTGCTGCATGCATGGAGGGATTCTTGGTAGCAAGAAGGCTCAAGAATTACGCCGACAAGCTGCTTTAAGATATGGATTGTATGCCAAAGAAGCCTTACAAGAAAAAAAGAAAGTGCAAATGTTTCTAAAATCTTGCCGCAGGGCGCTGATTTAAAAATTCAATAACCCTTTATTTGTAAATATAGGTAAAATCATCGATGCTGAAAAACAGTAATTTATTTGATATTTTTGCCTATGTTGCCCATGTATCGTAAGCGTAACCGGAAGCCAGGTTGACACAGATTAGGAAGTGTCTGATGATGCTTGAGCTTTAGCCCATTCATCGGGGAGAAGTTCGTGGAGTTTTT
>JANQJX010000238.1 GCA_028281425.1 Simkania sp. | reverse complement strand
GATTGAGATTTTTTTCGAAAATTGTGAAAGGTGCAAATTCACATACTCTTGAGAGCAAAAGGAAATGCGACTTATCTTAAGGCCTAAGGAGAAAAGATCATCTAGACGATCATTCTCCAGTTCAAGGCAGGCCTTTTAGCGCTGCATCAATAGGCGAGATTTTTTGAGTCGAATCGAACTCAATAGAGGTGTCCAAGTTTTGACTTAAAAAAGGAGGATGTCAACTTAAACCCAATCAAGTTTTCGAAAAAATTAAGAACTCCTTTCAAAAAATCTCATTTCAAGGCAGCCCCTATTTTTTTGTTTCAAGCGAAGAAAAAAAGGAATAGAGTTTCTTTTTCTGAGTCATCAAAATGAGTCCTCCTATAGGAGCAATTATCGCTCCTATCCATATAGGAAGAGGGGTTGCTATTGCCATTAAAAGTCCTCCAATAAGGGCTGTACTTCCTTCAGAAAAGACCTGAATAGCCATATTAGCTCCAAGTGCTTGCCCTTGCATGGTTTTATTTGCTCTATTTGAGATAAGAAGAGCGGGATATGCAAATCCAATAGATATAAGAAATCCGATTGGGATAAGCGTTAAAACTAAGGCTAAAGAAAAGGTGGGTAAAAGAAAAATAGCAAAACTTAACCCTGTAAAAATTGCTCCTAAAGAGGTGATCTTTGGAGGAGTGATTTTTTTAGACAACTTCCCAAAGAAAAAAGGTCCTAACATGACAAAAATAGATAGATAGGCATGGGCTTGTCCTAGCTTAAAAGCACTAAAGTTGAACACATTTACTAAAAAAGATGAAAAGAAATTAAGAAAGAAGAATATAGACATAAAGTAACATAAGTTAGAGATAAAAATGATATTAAGCGGTTTAAATCGAATCACTTCTATAAAAGATTTTAAGATGCCAAAGGGATGGATGTAGACTTTAGGATTTCCAGGGTGTGTTTCTTTAAAGAAAAAATAGACAATGAGAAAAGAAATCAAAACGAGAAATGCAGCACACCAAAAGGGAGTATCAAAATGAAAGAAGGAGACAAACTTTGAATCTACAAGTATTCCTGCGATTAAAGGACCAAAGAAAAACGCACTGCTACTAAAAGTTACAATATAACCAAAATTTTTTGTTTTTACCTTTTCATTTTGACTGATATCAGAAAGGGCTGCTTGAGCCGTTGTAATATTTCCTTCAAAAAGACCACATAAAAAACGGCTGATATAGATGAAATAAGGAAGGTGAAGCATCACGGAAACAGCGGAAGAAATGTAGGTGGGAATGAGAATAAGAAGAGATAAAAGTAAGACAGGCCTTCTACCATATTTATCAGAAAATTTTCCCATGATAGGGGACCCAATGAATTGACCGATAGGATACATGGAGAAAAGGAGGCCAAGAAGCATCCTACGGCTTGGCTGCATGAGTGTTTTTGGAAGAAAATCATAATCTGGATTTAAAAAAAGAGGGGGAAATATGGGAAGGGCAAGAGAAAACCCTAAATAACCTAAAAAAACAACGGTAAGCAAGGGAAAAAGAGGTCTATTTGAATGCATGGTTCTTTGATGTTAAAACAAAAAACATTAGTAGAAAGAAATATTGAAAACTCTACTAAAGCAAGGATTTATTTTAAAAGATTGTGATTTTTTATCGATGATTTTCTCGAAATTTTCTTGCATTTTCTTTCATTTTTTTGAGGTTTTTTGCAATTAAACAACGGATGGGTTGTAAAAGATTTTGATAAAATTGCTTTGTTTGTGCGGGTGTGAACCCATTTAAAATTTCTTTCCAAAAATAGGGCTTAGGAGTTGGAGTTTCCTTGGGTTGTAGTTGTGGGAATTGAGAGGAGATCTGTTTGATTGGTTCCATAAGTGTTTCCTTTTTTTTGAAGCATCTCAATGCCTCGGTTAAATTCTTCTTTATCTGCTGCTTGCTCTTGAAATTGTTTTTCTTCAAATACAGTGATCATTTGATGATCTGCAACATTATGAATGATTTGAGGACGAACAAAAACAATCACATTCCGTTTTTCACTATCGGTTTTTGTCTTACTAAGAAGAGGGCCGACTAAGGGAACGCCTCCTAGACAGGGAAAGCCTGATGTTCTTATTTTTTTTGTATTACGAATCATTCCACTTAGAACAAGAAAGCTCTTGTCGGGAACATGGGCTTGAGTTGTCATATCGGTTTTTGTTGTTTGAATTCCTCCAACGATATGAGCAGATTGAATGATATCGTTCATCGCTTCTGTAATTTCTTGATTGATATTGAGTGTGATGATGTCATTATCTCCTAGAAGAGGGGTGATGTCGAGTTTCACTCCAATATCTCGATATTCAATATTTGCTGATGTTTGTTGACTTGCTCCTACCGTTTCAATGATGGAACCCGTAAAAGGGATATTATCTCCGACAAAGATATGAGAAAGTTTGTTATCTTGTGCGAAGATTTTTTGATTTAAAATGATTGTACTATTCCCTTCTGCTTCAAGGGCTGAGACAAGACTTCCAAGTGAGAGGTAAGAAAGTCCTTTGTGGAGAATGATATCCCCGATGACTCCAAGATCAAATCCTCTTCCAATAGGAATTTGATTGAGACCTGTAGGGGGGTGAGTTGCATCGACTCCTTGAAGAGTATGTGCAAAAGGGGATTGGCGTGGAGTTGCAGGAAAGTTTCCCAGTCCATAACCAAACCTATCTTTATATTTACCACCAGCTGCCCATTCCAAGCCAAATTCGAGGCCATTTTTGACATCGGTTTCAATTACAAGAACCTCAATAAATATTTGTTTTTTGGGAACATCTAAACTTAAAATGAGTTCTTTGAGTTCTTTGGCCTCTTCTTCTGAGCCTGAATAGATCAATGAATTGGTTGATTCTACCCATTGCATGGAATCGATAGTACGTAAGAGAGAAGAAGGTCCTTCATTATAGTGCTTAAGATCGAGGCCTACTTTTTTGATTGTTTCTTGAAGCTCACTTCCTTGATGGTATTTTATTTTATAAATATGAAAGGGTCTTGATTTTTTTTGTTGCTTGGCCAATTGAAAAAAAGGGATTTTTTGATTTTGATAGTTTCCGAGATTTAATGAACTTAAAGAAAGCGTGGGCTTAAAGAGTTCTTTTTCTTTGATCTTTTTTTCTTGCCACTCTTCTATTTTAGTAATGATATAATAATCATCATGGAATTCTGTTTTCATGCCTTGGTTTTTAAGAATTTCAAACATAATTTTAAGAATACTATCAGTTGTAATTGCTTTGCCAGTTGTTAAACTGATATTGAAGTTTAAAAGTTCTTCATCATAAATAAAATTAACTTTTGCAATTTTGCTGACAAAATGAAGAAATTCCAACATCGAAACATTTTCAAAATTAATTGTCATTCCATCCATATCTTGAATGGTAGAAGCATCAAAAGTAAGAGAATTAGGATCCTTTTCATTTTCTGCATGAAGAGGAACAAGGGAAATTATAAGGGCTAGAAGGCCAATCCATTTATTTTGCATATATTTGTTTTTTATCATGAGAATGAATGAAGAAAAAAACTGATCATAACAAAAAATAGACATTAGAGATAGCAATTTTTTGATCTTATTAATAACTTTTGATAATTTTTGACTTTTTTGAAATGCGTAACCTATATGTATTTAAGCTCTTAAAT
>JANQJX010000213.1 GCA_028281425.1 Simkania sp. | reverse complement strand
TTTCTCTAAAATTTACTGGAAAAAAGTTCTTTGGAGTCAGGGCTATTTTGCCGGCTCTGTAGGAGGGGCGTTCCTTGTCTGCTTTGCGTGGAGTCCATTAAGCAGCAGCAAAAAGGTGCCTGAGAGCTCTAGATCCTCCACCTGAAGGAAGAGGTTTTGCGCTCTATTTTTGATAAACTCTCTTCCACAAATGATGGCCGAGCCCTCCCCATCATTTGCTTGAGACTCCCTTAAACAAATGACTTTTCTCCAGGGGGATTGCAGGGAATGCTTACACCAGAAGAAGTGCTGGATGAAGAAGAAAGTCTTCAACACTCTTTAAAAAATCGGCGGCATGAAACCCATCAATGACACGATGATCACTTGACAAAGAGAGCATCATCTGCTTTCCAACACAAATTTTTCCTTCCTTAACTACAGGACATTCTCGAATTCCTCCTACAGCAAGAATAGCTGTTTGAGGAGGATTGATCACAGCTTGAAAATCATAAATTCCAAACATCCCCAAATTAGAAACGGTAAAAGACCCTCCCTGATACTCAGAAGGCTTGAGTTTTCCTTTTTTTGCCCTTTCAGCAAGAGATTTAACTTCAGATGAAATTTGGCTTATATTTTTATAATCTATATGACGCAAAATAGGAGTCATAAGCCCCTCTTCTAAGCTCACTGCAACAGCCACATCAATTGTCTCAAATCGCACAATTGTTTGATCTTGAGAATCAAACCCACTGTTGACGATGGGATGTTTCTTTAAAGAGAGCGCAACAGCGCGCAAGATAAAATCATTCAAAGTGATTTTAAGTCCACCCGATTTTAATGCCATACGCGTTTCAATGATTGGCATTGCATCGATATCTAACTGTACATAAAAATGGGGGATAAAGGTCTTAGAAGCTTGAAGTTTTTTTGCGATTGCTTTTCGCATGGGTGACATCGAAACTTTCGTAAAACTTCCAGGAGGCTTTGTGGGAATTTTCCCCCTTTCAAAAGCAAAAGTTTTTTTGGGTTGTGCTAAATGAAGGTCACGACTCATGATGCGCCCATGAGGGCCGCTCCCTTTGACCTCCTCTAGATCAAGTCCTTTTTCTTTTGCTAATTTTTTAGCAAGTGGAGAAGCTTTGAGATGGGAAAAAGAGGTTTCAAAAGGAAATTCATAATTGGAAAGAGGAGCTTCTATCGGAAAATGGGGACAACTTAACACGTTTTCTTTTGAGGTGGCAAAAGAAGGCTCCGTTTCTTTTTCAATTTTTTCTAAAGGTTCTCTGGGAAGAGCTTTTTCTTCGATATTTTTGGGCTGTTGCTCGCTGTCATATCCTTCAATTGACTCTTCTTGTAACACCGTAAAAACCGCAACAGGCTGATTGATATGAGCTTCCTGATTTTCTAGAACCAAAATCTTACGTAAATATCCCTCATCAAGAGCCTCATGCTCAACGGTTGCTTTATCAGTTGCCACTTCAAATAATAGATCTCCTCCTTTGACATGATCCCCCTCTTTTTTGTACCACTTGACAACAGTTCCTTTCTCCATTGTTGGAGATAATTTTGGCATTGTGACTGTAAAGGGCATAACTTCTACTTAACTCCTCAAATGTAGTGTCTCATAAATCGCATCGACGATACGCTCCGTATTGGGCAGAGTCATGCGTTCCATATTTTTTGAATAGGGAAGAGGTGTTTCCCTTTGGCAAACACGCTGAATGGGAGCATCAAGAAAATTAAAACAATGGTGTTGGATTTGAAACCCCACCTCCGCAGTAATGCCTGCAAAGAGATGCCCTTCTTCAACAAGAACAGATAAACCTGTTTTTTTCACTGAATCTAAAATCATTGGGAGATCAAGAGGTTTGATGGTACGCAGATCAATAATTTCAACTTCAATCCCTTTTCGATAGACCACATCAGCTGCTTCTTTACAAAAAGAGAGCATCCGACTATGAGAAATAAGAGTCAGATCTTTTCCTTCCCTGATTTTTTTTGCTTTGCCAATAGGCACGAGATATTCTTCTTTTGGAATCTCCATTTTCATTCCATAGTCGAGTTCACTTTCCAAGAAAATAACTGGGTTATCATTTCGAATAGCCGCTTTTAAGAGCCCTTTTGCATCATAGGGATTCGAAGGAGCAAGAACAATAAATCCAGGTAAATTGCCATAAATTGCTTCAACGCAGTGAGAATGCTGACAAGAAACTTGCGCTGCAGCTCCATTTGGTCCACGAAAAACAATAGGAACTGAAAAGCGTCCTCCCGACATATAATACATTTTACATGCATTGGAAATAAGTTGATCGGCAGCGACAAAAGAAAAATTAAAACTCATAAATTCAACAACCGGTCTCAGGCCCGTCATTGCAGAGCCGATCGCAAGGCCTGCAAATCCATTTTCTGAAATAGGGGTGTCTAAAACTCTTTTATCTCCCCATTTATCAAGCAATCCTTTGGACACTTTATAAGCCCCATTATATTCTCCAACCTCTTCTCCAATGAGATAGACACCAAAGTCTCTTGCCATCTCCTCATCGATTGCCTGACGCAAGGCTTCTCGCATCTCAATCTCTTGCATGTTTCCTTTTTGATCACTCATGTCATCCTCTCCTAAGGAGCAAAGACATCCTCTTCTAAAGTCAGAGGATCGGGGTCCATACTTTTTTCAGCAAAAGCGATTGCTGCAATGACTTTTGCTTTTTCTTCATCATCAATCCTTTTAAAGGTCTCTTCAGTTAAAATCTTATGTTCGATAAGAGTATCAGTAAAAAGGAAAATAGGATCCCGTTTTTTCGCCTTTTCCAATTCTTCTTTTGTGCGATAAAACCCTGGATCTGAAACCGAATGTCCTTTAAAACGCTCTGTCATAACTTCGATTAAAAGAGGGCGTCCTTTTTTTTCTACCTCCTCTTTTGCTTCTTTAAAACCCTGGTAACAGTTAAAAAAATCCATTCCATCAAAAGTATAAGATGAAATGCCATAGCTCATGGCAAAATTTTGAGCAATGGGTGATGTGCATATCGCACGATTGACCGGAGTTCCCATCCCCCATTGATTATTTTCAATCACATAAATACAAGGGAGATCCCAAAGAGCTGCTAAATTCAAAGACTCATGCATGGCCCCTTGAGCTACAGCCCCATCTCCAAAAAAACAAATCGCTATCCCCTCTTTTTCTTGATACTTGAGAGAAAATGCAGCACCTGTTGCAATCGGAAGATGACCTCCAACAATCCCAAATCCTCCCAAAAGACGGTTTCCAAAAAAATGCATCGATCCCCCTCGGCCAAGAGCATTCCCATCTATTTTCCCATAGAGTTCTGCCATCATTTCTTCTGGAGTCGCACCAAGAAGACTTGCTAATCCATGGCATCGATATGTTGTCACCCACCAGTTTTTTTCTCTTCCAAGAGCAACAACTGCAGCGGTTTGAATCGCTTCTTGTCCCATATAAGAATGAAAAAAACCTCCGATTAATCCCCTTTGATAGGCTGCTTCGGCTCGAATTTCAAAATGACGAATTAAAAGCATTTCTCTAAGAGTTTTTAAAAGAGTCTCGTTTCCAAGAGCTTCCATAGCCTTCTTGGGAGCTGACTTAAAAAAAACATATTCTGCAAGCTTTCGATCTGCTTTTTTCATGAAATATCAACTTCTTTTTCTTTGTAAGAAAGGGATAAACCTTCCTATAATTATGCAATAATCTAAAAATAAATGGGATAACATTTTGTTCCCTCTTACTTAAGCCCAAATTAGCTCAAGCCTATTTATTTTATCAATATGGCATTGTCGAAGGCAATCCCATCCCCCCACTGTCAGGAATCAAATGGGGATTATTTGTAATGGGAGTTGTAATCAAATCCCTATCCCTATCTGAAGAGAAATGCTGACAACTTGCACTGATAAGCAAAAAGAAGATCAAAAAAGTTATACGGATTAAGCAGATTTTCATAGTTTTTTAACCGATCTACCCTAAGGTTAACGTGATAGATAATAGGTTCCCTTTGACTTCGAGGATATTTCGCATGTCTACTCTAGGAAAAATCCACATACCCTGTCTCCCGATTGTCTTAAGACATTCTCTTGGAAAAGATTTACAAACCATCCATTCAAGAATTTCTTAGCGTTTCAGAAAACACCTATGCATCTCGTCTCTAAGAGGTGGCATAAAAATGCAGATGAGGACTTACGCAAACGTTAAGTTTACTGATACCAATTACGATTGGCCAAAAGATTTTCCAAATGGGACCACTGCAACTCTTTCAAGTACGATTCAAAGGAACTTTTCTTGTTTTATCCATGCTACCACTTTGACAATTTTTACTCTATAGCGTTAACATTCAAGCAACGATTAAATTAAGGTTTCTTTGATCACATGGTAAAAAGACCCATTTTCTACGACACCGAAACAACAGGGATAAGACCTGAAAAAGATTTTATCATTGAGATTGCAGCTTTTGATGCTTTTCATCAAACCAAATTTGAATCTTTGATCAATCCTTCTATCCCGATCCCCAAAGAAGCCTCTAAGATCCATAACATCACAGATGATATGGTGAAAAAGGCTCCTCTATTTAAAGAAGTCGGTCTTCAATTTCTCGACTTCTGTAAGGGAGATGTTGTTTTAATTGCTCACAATAACGATGCTTTTGATCGTCCCTTTATCGAATCAGAATTCAAACGTCATGCTCTTCCTATGCCCAATTATGCCTACATTGATTCTCTTAAATTTTCAAGGAAATACCGTCCTGATCTTCCACGACACTCTTTGCAACATTTACGTGACTACTATGGGATTCCTGCCAATCAAGCCCATAGAGCTCTCGATGATGTTATCATCTTAGAAAAGATTTTTTCCGAAATGATTGATGATCTTAGTGTCCAAACAATTCTGGATTTAATGAGTCAAAAACAGCTTTTACGCCACATGCCTTTTGGAAAACACCAAGGCAAACCTCTTAAAGAAGTTCCCCGAAATTATATCCAATGGCTCAATGACAATGGGGCCTTTAACAAAGCGGAAAATAAAGAGCTCAAAGAGGCTTTGACCGCTTTAAATCTTCTTTAACCCCAAATGACTACCAATTCGCACCATCGACTTGTAGAAATGACATAGATACAAGGTGAGCGCCGAGCAAAGGGGCGGAAACGAAATAGAAGGCAGGCCCTCTATGGGTAAAAGAAAATATTCAAAGCGTTGGGAGCAATTTGGGGTTTAACTCATATTTTTACGCAAGCTTAAGCAAAATCTGCATTTCTGTTTCCCAGAATAGGCATAAGAAATAGAGGTGAACTCCAAACTCTGATCTCTTAATGCGCAAGAGGAATCCCCCAATAGGGATGCGAAAGATTTTTTTCATATTTATCCTCTTTTTCATGATAAACCTTAACAGGAGAAAGATCAGGACCATATTTACTTTTTAGATACTTTTCAATTTCGCATGGCACAGATAAATCTATACCATCGAAACGGGCCCTTCTTAGAGGAAAAATATCATCAAAAGGAATCGGTTTCCCAAACATACGCTCACGTATCTTCCAACTCTCTGGAAGAAAAGGACTCTCTTCATAAGAAAGAATGTTTGTGAGGGTCTTTGCAATAGGATCAATCTGATGATGAAAAATATCAATATGGTTGTGAGTCTCCTTAATATAGACACGGATATAAGTTTTTGGGCGACTTCGACTTGACCAATCTTGAACGGCATACTTGCTTCTATCCAAATGCCTAAGAATCCTCATCACATTATCAAAGTCATCTGCGATGACAGCTAAATCAAGATCATGGTCCCAAGGAATAATTCCTCCATACCGATAAGCTCCTAAGCAAGTCCCACAATCGGCCCAAAAAGGAATTTGATGCTTCTTAAAAAGCTCAACAATGGAAGAAAGGGCTTTTTTATCAACACTTAAATGATGATAGTCTCTTGAACGTCTTTTATAATTTTGAGACTGAATATAAGGGGCTTTTTGAAAGTCTCCTATTTGCATTCCCAAAGAACGGTAATACTCTCTATTTGAAGTGATCACTTCTCTGCTTAAATATTTTTTAAATTTTTGATGACGAAGACGAACTTCAGAAAAGAGAAAAGCACTTGCCTTCAAACTACTTCCAATAAATAAACTTGGGATCATAGAAGTGATCACAAAAGGAATTTTAAGCATCTTATATTTTTCATACTGAAAACGGGGTTTGATTGTATAAGTATCTAAATCCTTGTTATAATGGACATTCTTTCCTTCACAGAGATAATGAATGGGAGCTAAAAAAGTATTTGCCATGTTTTCAATAGGGATAGCTTCATCAAATGCCATGTTAAAATAGGGGCTATTGCAAAAAAGATGGTAAAAATAAACAAGGACTAAACCTAACTTTAAAAGCATTGCAATGGTTTTTGGAAAAAGCTGAGTAAGTTTGGGAAAAATTTCAATCAATGGATTCATGAGTCTCCTTTTCTCTTAGGCCTTTCCAGAGGCTTTTCTATTTTATTTCTTTAACATGAAAGGAAAATTATGGTGAAGAAAAAGAAAGAGAGTCTTTTAGAAGTTTTTGAAACTCCCCCTTCCTTTTTTACAGAACTCATCTCGATCGCAGGTTGTTTTTTAGAATGGAATGAAAAAGTCCTTCTTCTAAAACGTCTTCCCAATGATTCTGAAGGAAACTCTTGGTGTTTACCAGGAGGGGAAATTGAAAAAAATGAAACAGCAATTGCCGGTGCAATTCGAGAGGTAAATGAAGAAACGGGAATCACTCTAAAACAAAAGCAACTCATCCCTTTTAACAAGCTTTATCTGCGCCGTTTTTCCCCTCTTTTTAAGTGCAGCTTTGCTCTTTACTACGTTGCTTTTTCAAATCAGCCCTCTCTTTACATCGATCAAACGGAACACTCAGAAGGCAAGTGGTTTTCTTTTGAAGAGGCTTTAAAACTTCCTCTGATTGAAGGGGGCCCTTTCATTTTAAATTACTGTTTTAAAAAAAGAAGCGCTCTTTCTTTTTGACTTCCCATGAAAATCAATCGGGCTATCTTGTCAAAAGCGGCTTGAATAGAATATTTTGTTGGAGAAAAAGTATTGATGACAAAATTTGCGTTAGAAAAAAAAAGGGAATCTACAAGATATCATTCTCCTGTAGACCCATCTTCGTTTTTAAATACCTATACTGCCCCCCATTAAGACAAGAAAGGAAAACTCGGAGTAAAATGACTTGAAAACAAGGAGCCGAGTCGACGAAACAAAGAAAATGGGATGGCAAAATTAAAGCCCGAGCAGTTTTAGAAGGAATCAAAGGGCGAAAAGTTGCAGAGATTTGCAACGACTACCAAATCAC
>JANQJX010000182.1 GCA_028281425.1 Simkania sp. | reverse complement strand
TGTGCAAAAAAACCTGTCTCTTCTCTTAACTCTCTTTGCGCGCAAGTTTCTGGGTCTTCTCCTTCTTCTAAGGTGCCAGCTGGAAGCTCTAAGAGAATCTTTTTTGCTGCTCGTCGCCATTGCTCGACAAAGATGATATTTCCCTCATGGTCAATGGGAATAAGAGCAATTGCTCCTGGATGAATGACAAGGTCAAAGGTTTGGGTGTTTTGGTTCCCATAGTCTACTTGCTCTTCCATAAACGAGATGATTTTTCCTCTATGGATCATCCTTTGCTTATGAATGGCTTTTTTTTCTAAAAGAGCAAAATGCTCAGCTTTTTTTTTCAATGGAGTGTCATCATTAAAGTTTAATGAATATGTTCTACAAAATATATCTTTATTTATCAAAATTTATCAAAAAATTTTCAAGGAAATATAAAGGGGAGTATTGAAATCTGAATTTTTTTTGTTTTTAACTTCCTCAAAATCTCAGTTCAAGGGAGGCTCATAAAAGAAGCGACGTAGATGGGAGAAAAAAGAGAGAATTTTTCGCAGATGGTTTTTTTTTGCAAGATCTCTTTTTAAACTTTCTCAAGTTTTTTTTTATCCATTAAACTTTGAAACTCTTGTTGTGTTTTTTGATAAAGCAATTGTACAGATTGAAGGTCCTTGAGGATTTTCATATGCGTTTGATTGAGATCTTGATACTTTTGATTTTTTTCTTCGTAGGCTTTGTTTAATTGAGCAAGCTTTTTTGTCTTTTGGGTAAATTGCGAGTTAAGATTGTCTATTTGAGTTGAAAGTTTGACCCTTTCTAGCTTTAAGTGATCTAGATTTAAACGGGCTTTAGATTGAAGTTCTTTGGCTGCATTGTTTTGCTCAATAAAGAGGGCAAGTTGCTTTTGATTATTTGTTTCAAACTTTTGTCTTTCTTTGGAGAGAAGGGCAACTTCAAGCTTGAAGCGATTTGTTGTGTCTGTAAAATTTTTGGATTGTAATTCAAATTTTTTTTGAAGCGTTTCGTATTTGTGAACAAGGCGTTGATTGGTTTGATTGAGATTTCGATAGTCTTTTGATAAATTTTGATGAGTTTTATTGAGCAATTGATGGTTGGTGATAAGGCGCTTATAGGTTTGGTTAAGAGTTTTGTACTCTTTATTTTGCTTTTGAAGTTGTATTCCAGACTTGATTACAGTTTGAAGTGCTTTTTCATGTGCTTTCCATGTTGCCACTCCTCGTTCTATCATCACACCGATAAAAATCATTGAAAGATTGCTTACAAGGCCAATAAGAGAAAAGCGGGTTATAGCATCGAAGATCAATTTAGCACTAAAAAAGTATTTAGAAAAAGATGCGGCCTGTTGTGTGATTTTTTGACACTGATTTTTTTCAAAGTGAAAGCCAAAAGGATGAGAAAGAAAGTTTTTAGAAAAGTGGGTTGTGGTAGGTAGTAGGGTTTTTTGAAAAGATGTCAAACAGATTGGGATCATCTGAGTCTCCTAAAATGATGGGTAAATGAAATCTTGCTTCTCCATAACTTAAGAATTGAGGCTTCATGAAAACATTTTAATCTAAAGGAGAAATAATTGAAATATTTTTTTTATAAAACCTTTGAAGGGAGTGCCTTGAACTGGAAAATCATCGTCTAACCCACATTTTACGCCACTTCTGAAAAAATCTGGATGCTCTGTTTTCCGATACACCTAATAAATCCTCTCGGAAAGGTGATAAACCTTTCCTTCGAAAAGTTCTTAGGCCTCAAAAAACAGTCAAGCATGCCTTTCCGAAAGAGAGGGCACTCGAAATGGGGGCTAAAGGATCTTTTCTCTTTTTGGGGGACTGTCGATGAAACAAAGAGACTTTTAAAATGGTTTTGCTTAAAATCTGGAGAAAATGAACTTTTACTTAACCCAAAATATCAACTTATTTTAGCTCGCGTTAAAAGGGTAAAAAGAGGTGTATGAAAATCGCATTGGTTGGATATGGAAAGATGGGTAAAGCCATTGAAAAGGTCGCCTTAGAGGAAAACATAGAAATTGTAGCTTACCTCACTGCAAAAGAAAGAAGTCACTCTGAGCAAATAGATAAAGCAGATGTTTGTGTCGATTTTAGTGATCCAAAAGGAGTCTTAAATCATGTTGAAATCTTTTCTAAGATGAAGAAAAACATTGTCATTGGAACGACGGGATGGGAAGAAGATCTTAAGCAAGTCAAAACGCTTGTAAAAAAGCAAAAAGTAGGCCTTTTGTATGCCCCTAATTTTTCTTTTGGGATGTATCTTTTTCAAAAATTGGCAAAAATGGGGGCTTGCATAGGGAAAAAATTAGGATTTAAATGTGCATTACTTGAGATGCATCATCAAGAAAAAAAAGATGCTCCATCGGGCAGTGCTAAAAAGCTTTTATCTCTTTTATCTCCTTTTTACGACGAAAAAATTGATATTGCAAGTATCCGCTCTGGTGCTATTCAAGGTGTGCATCAGGTGATCTTAAATCAAGAAGATGATATGATCGAAATGACACATCGCATAGCAAATCGAGCTGTTTTTGCAAGGGGAGCGCTTGCTGCGGCTCAATGGCTCATTGGAAAGGTTGGTTTTTTTACTTTTGAAGATTTTATAGAGGAGATCTCATGCGACTTTCTCGAACGATCACAGCTCTAATTACTCCTTTTCATGAGGATAAAATCGATTTGGTTGGTTTTTCTGAAAATATCAAATTTCAACTGAAACATTCTATTTCTGCCCTTTTAGTAGGAGGAACAACTGGAGAAAGTGCCATGCTTGATCTCTCTGAATTTGAAAGTTTGGTTTCAGTTGCAGCAGAAACAATCCATCAAAAAGTCCCTCTTATTGTGAGTATTGGAGAAAGTGCTACAAAACGCTCTTTAGTGAAGATGGAAATGGCGACAAAGCTTGGAGCAGAGGCTCTTCTTGTTGTCACACCTGCTTATAACAAACCCTCGCAAGAGGGTCTTTACATCCACTTTAAAACTCTTGCAAAAGCTTCAAAATTACCTTTGATTCTTTATAACAACCCCTCACGGACAGGAGTTTCCTTGGAAATAGAGACGATAAAACGTCTTTGTCAGATCGAAAAAATTATAGGGATTAAAGAGTCTTCAGGGAAAATAGCACTTGCTCAAAAAATCCTCTATCATCTCCCTAGAGAATTTATTTTTCTTTGTGGAGATGATACCCTTGCTTTGCCGCTTATTGTCTTAGGAGCTGAAGGAGTGATTTCTGTCCTTGCCAATCTTATGCCTGCTCAAATGGTTTCTTTTGTCGATGCTGCTTTAAAAAATCACATTGCTTTAGCAAGAAAGTTATATGAAAAGCTCTACCCCTATTTTTGTGCGTGTCATTTTGAATCCAATCCAATTCCGATCAAAAAGCTCATGCAATTAGCAGGGATGTCTTCTGGAAACTGCCGTCTTCCTTTAACTTGCTTGAGCAAAGAGCATGAAGCAAGACTTCAAGCTCTTTTAGAACTTTCCAACCAAAGAGTAGATCATGAATAAAAAAATCCCAATTGGGATTTTAGGGGCAACAGGATGTGTTGGTCAAACCTATGTAAAACTCCTAGAAGAGCATCCTCTTTTTGAAATTTGTTATTTAAGTGCGTCTAGCAAATGGAAGGGGCATACTTATTTAGAAGCCATTCAAAACAATGCTTATTATTTTTTTTCTGAAAAAATGCTAAAGATCAAGCTTTTTTCTTTAGATGAGATTCCATCTCATGTAGAATTGCTTTTTTCCGCTTTTAAGGATGAAGAAGCTAAGAAAAAGGAACTGTTGCTTGCTTCGATGGGCTTTGCTGTTTTCTCAAGTGGCTCTCATTTTAGAAAAGATCTTGATATCCCTCTAATCATTCCTGAAATCAATCCAGACCATCTTGCTTTAATTCCTGTGCAAAGAAAAAATAGAAAATGGAAAAAAGGGTGTTTAATTGCCAAACCCAACTGCACTTTGCAGAGTTTTTTACTTCCTCTCTTTCCTTTACACTGCCGGTTTAAATTGAAGAAAGGAATCGTTACGACAATGCAATCGGTTAGTGGTCAAGGAAGAGGATTTAAGCTTGAAAAAAATATCATTCCTCATATTGAAGGAGAAGAAGAAAAAATAGAAAATGAACCTCTTAAAATTTTGGGAAAGTTTCATCAAAATAAAATTACTCTCTTTAAAAAACCCCTTTTTGCTGTCCATTCTAATCGAGTTCCAGTGAGTGAAGGACATCTCGTTTGTGTTTCGGCTTCTTTTGAAGAAAAGCCCACTTTAGAAGAGGTGGTAGATCTTTGGGACCATTTTCGTGCATTACCTCAAGAGAAGACTCTTTTTTCTGCGCCTAAAAACCCCATTTTATACAAAAAAGAGAAGGATCGCCCTCAGCCAGCTTTAGATAAAGGAGAAGGGGGGGGGATGAGTGTAACTGTTGGGAGACTTCGAAAATGTCCTTTTTTTGATATCCGTTTTACTGCGCTCTCTCATAATTTGATTCGAGGAGCAGCAGGTGGGGGCATTTTAAGTGCTGAGTTAACATTAAGCGAAGGCTATATCTGATGGTTAAACGTCCTTTTGTTTTTTCTCATCTGTCTGAGAATTATCTTTTTGCTGAAATTAAGAAAAAAGTTTTCCATTTTCAAGAAAAAAATCCTTTAGCCTCTCTTGTGCATCTTGGCATTGGAGATACCGTAAAACCCATTGCTCCTTCTGTGAGTCGGGCTATGCAAAGGGCATCAAGAGCTCTTCGAAGTGAAAAAGAGGGGATTGGCTATGGAGAGGAACAGGGGCTTTTAGAGCTTCGAGAAAAAATTGTATCCCGTTTTTATCGAGGAAAATTAAATGCTGATGAAATTTTCATTTCGGATGGTGCTAAATGCGATATTGGACGACTTCAACTTCTATTTGGAAGTGGACTTAAAATTGGGCTTCAAGACCCTGCTTATCCCGTCTATTTAGAAGGGAGCCTTTTACAGGGAAAACAATCCATTTTTTTTCTTCCTTCTTCTATTGAAACCCATTTTTTCCCTGATCTCTACCAAATAGGTCCGCTTGATCTTCTCTATATTTGCCATCCCAATAATCCGACAGGAGTGGCCTATTCATATGAAATGCTAGAGCATCTGATTGCTTATGCTTTGAAACATCAAACAATCATTCTTTTTGATGTGGCTTATGCGGCATTTATTCAGGATCCTAAAATTCCCCGTTCGATCTATGAGATTCAAGGGGCTGAAAAAGTGGCCATTGAGATTGGTTCTTTTTCAAAAATGGCTGGGTTTTCGGGCATTCGATTAGGGTGGACTGTAGTTCCCAAAAGCTTAACATTTGAAAATGCCGATTTGGTGTGGAAGGATTGGAAGCGGCTAAATGCAACGATTTATAATGGGGCATCTTATATCGCTCAAAAAGGGGGGATTGCTGTTTTAAGTGATTTGGGATGGCAAGAGAGTCAAAAAGTGATTTCTATCTACCAAAGAAATGCAAAAAAACTCAAAGAGGGATTTAAAAAGGAGGGGGGGATGGTTTTTGGTGGGGAGCATTCTCCTTATCTTTGGACTTATTATCCCAAGAAAAATTCTTGGGATCTTTTTCAATATTTTCTTGAGGAGAAACATCTTATTGTAACTCCTGGAAGAGGATTTGGACGAAAAGGGGAGCATTTTGTGCGAATCAGTGGATTTGCTCATGAAAGTGATGTGGATCGAGCTCTTATTTCTCTGCAAAAACGTGGGGTAAATCAAGACATTTGAAATTGATTGATTCATGTTGCTTGCGAATGAGTGCAATATCAATTGGAAGTAAAATAATTTCTGCTATCGTTGCAATTGTTGCCTCAAATAAATGTCCTGAAAAGGTTTGATAGTTTTCATCCCCAAGAGTGACATGTGTATGAGGAAAGGGTTGCCCTTCGAAAAAGGAGAGGTTTCCCATAGCTGAGGTCAACTCACAAAAAGAGTTTATTCTTTTTTTAAGATATTTGTTTTGGCTTAAGTTAAAAAATCCTATCTCGATTTCACAAACCGTTCCAATTCCTTGATAAAAAGCGCTGGGCAATTTCTTTTCCTTGGAAAAGTGCACAAGGGTTTGGTGAAATTTTTCTCCAGCAGACATTTTGATGACAAATCCTTTGGAGAAATCTGCATATTCCATAAAAAAAACCAAACAATATAAAGGCAATAGTTTTTTTATTTTATAAAGAAAAAAAAGAATTGTCAATGAGCCTTTTGCAAAACTCTAAAAAAGCTTCCTTATTTCTCAGAAAAAACTGAATGACTGAAAACTTATCCTGTATCATTCTCCTACTTACAAAAAAAAACGAATCATACAGGAAAATTCATGAAACTTAAAACACTGACATCAAATTCAACGCACTTGTTTCCCAGATCTTCAATATGAAGCCGGACCTATTCCTACCCCAACGGGGTAGCTTTGTTTGGAGCTTTAGACTCCGCATGCAACCTAGTCTGGTCTGGTTTATTTCGAAAAATATATTGGGACGAAAGCGATAGATTGCTTTCCAACGTAGATCCCGAAGAGAACCAAGGAAGTGTGTGATGGTAAAAAAATAACATTTCTAAAACTTTAATGGAGAAGAAAAAAATGTTTGACTAAAACCAGCGCGATTAGAGAACAAGTCTATTGGGAAAATATTAAGACATTTTTCCAATTTCCTGACGAAATTCGTCGTATTATTTATACGACAAATGCTGTAGAGTCCTTACATAGGCATTTTAGAAAGGCAATAAAAACTCGAAGCATTTTCCCAACTGATGAGTCTTTGCTCAAAATTTTGTTTCTGAAAAATGGACGATGCCAATTGCTATTCTTTACGAAGATAGATGTTGAGAAAGGGAGTTTACACAGTTTATCTTACAGTCTCACAACTTATTTTAAAGTTCATTTCTAAACTTATCTTGGTTCAATTTAGACTTACAATCGTCAAAAGAGGAAAACCTAAATATTTTACTGTCTCTGTAAGTGCCTGGTTCGGTAATTTGCCATGAAACACATAATTTTCCCTTAGATGTAGAAAAGAACTTATACCCCTTTTTAGTGGCCATTTCTTGGTGTTTAGAACAAATAGAATTAAGATGGTGTTTAATTTCTCCTATGGTTTCTTTTTTTTGTTTGTGCATCATTTTTTTTACAATCTCTTCAACATTTTTTATCCCAGCCTTTAAACTAGATTTCAGTTTTACTGTATAACTTTTTAATTTGTCAACAGTCTCCATTGTAAAAAACTGTTTAAATTGGTCAAAATCGAAATGCCCCCCTCCGTTAATGTTAAGAGTCTTAAATAAAGATAACTCATCAGCTAGTTCCAAAAGAAGTGCTTGTTCTATAGAGTTATCAGAGCAACTGTCATCAACCTCTTCATCATCATTTGTGCCCATAACGACCATTTCTTTTGTTTCAAGATCAATAAAATCAAGTGGAGGATTAAAACATAAATCTTTTTGATTCATATACTTTTTAGAAAAGATGGAATAAACAGGTGCTTTGGTTGGAAAAGAAAAATATGGATCAAACTTATTTTCGTTTATTCTTTCAGCAGCTTTTTTAAAAAAAATCTCTCTATACTTTGAATAAATGCATTGATCAACTAACTCTCTTTTATTTATGTTGTAATCCAATCCTTCATTAACAATAAACGTTGATAAATCCCATATTATACGATTTAGCTTTAATAGACTCTTTTGAAATTCTGTACTTTGAAGAAGTTCTAACTTTTGATCAGGCTCAAGCTTTGCAACATATTCGCCATAGGATTGTTGGTTTCGTCCTCCTACTAAACTCAACCAGGCTTGAACACCTTTTGCTTGAACGGCTTTTGCTTGAACGCCTTTTCGGATGAGTGCTACACGAGAGTGCTGTTGTGTATAGGGATTCTTCCATACAGTCAAAGCAGAGTTTTTTGGTGAAGAGGATTTTTTGTCACGAGGAATTTTTTTAGGATTTAAAGGGTATAGTTCATTTGTTTTTGGGAAGAGTTCTACATATGGCTTTTGTGTATAGGGGTTAATAGAAGTCCACGGAGTCCACATTTCGTTTTTGGAAAAGGAGTTTTTATCAAAAGAAGAGCCCTTAGAGGTGCCTCCGATGATTTTTTTATACGCATATGATGAGCCCAAAATAACGCTAGCAATTGAGATCAAAATAATTG
>JANQJX010000122.1 GCA_028281425.1 Simkania sp. | reverse complement strand
AAGTGTTGTTTTTTGATTTGTGGCCTTAATCGTTTTACGCCCTGAAATTGTTTTAACTTCTTTGGTCTTGATTTGTTTTTTGGGTTTAGAAGGCAATGGCGATGCAGTTTGCTTTTCCTTTTTGAGTTTGCTCTTTTTTAAAGCTTCTGCAAGCTGAGTATTTTTAACCTTTAGCTTGAGATTTTTTGCCAAAATTAAGTCCTTGTTTTTTGAATTTTTTCAATAATATCAGATGCCATATCAACACTCATGCCAGTCTTTTTTGAAATTTCTTCAGCTGTTGCATTTAAGATTTTACGAGGCGTGTCGAAATCAAATTCCTTCAAGCTATCAAGAATGAACTTATTGTCTAGCCCTTCAATTTCATCGATTTTAGTATCGAGCATTGAACTCTCTTCAAGCGAAAGCTGTTTCTTTTCGAATGAAAGCTCATTTTGATATTCGCTGAATTTTTTAACTTGAATGTTAATTCCAACCAGTTGTGCATTGAGTCTTGCATTCGTTCCTCGTTTACCAATTAAAATGGGGTAATCTTCATCCTCAACAACAACAAAGATGGTTTCATTTTCCCTATCATATTGGAGCTTTTTGGGTTCAATAGGATGAATTAAACGACGAAAAAACTCAACGGGGTCTTCTGTATGAATCACAATGTCAATTTTTTCATTATTAAGCTCCCGAATGATGTTTTTAACACGTGTTCCTCTCACACCCACAAAAGCACCAAGGGCATCAACTTTTGGATCATTAGAAGAAACTGAAAGTTTGGTGCGATATCCTGCTTCACGTACAATTTTTTTGATTTCAACGATATTTTCATTTAACTCTGGGACTTCTTGGGCAAAGAGTTGTTTGACCATTTCAGGATGAGATCGAGAAAGAATCACTTCAGCCCCACCCCCATCGGTATCATGAACTTCCCAAAGAAATGCTTGAATTCTTTCTCCAATATGATATTTTTCTGTTTTGGGATAGAATCTTTCAGGAAGGATTCCCTCTACCTTCCCCAAATCTACGATAAGAGTGCCCCCTTTCATGCGTTTGATCGTTCCAGAAAGTATTTCTCCAATGCGATGGCGATATTCCTCATAAATCACATCTCTTTCGGCACTTCGTAACTTTTGAGAAATGACATGTTTAGCAGTTTGGGCTGCAATACGTCCAAAATTTTCTGGGGTGATCATCACACGGATGAATTGGCCTATTTCACATGAGGGATCAATTTCACGGGCTTCTTCTAAAAGAATTTCTTCATCGGGATAGGTGACCTTATCAACAATTTCTTTTTCTGCAATCACTTCGATTTGTCCAGATCGAGGATCGATTTCGACAAAAACTGTTCCTGCTCCTTTAGAACTTTTTCTTGCTGCAGCTTGAAGAGATTCTTTAATCGCTGCAATGATTGTTTCTCTTTTAATGCCTTTTTCTCGTTCGAGATATTCAAAAATTGCAACTAAATCTTTACTCATCTAATGCTCTTAATTTGGTTTCTTATTAGGATTTTTTTTTGTTGATTGAACAACAATGTCATCTCTGTTTTCTTGATTTTTTTCAATGAGAAAATCTTTAATCGAAAGAGAGATTTTTTTATGTTCTGGATCCAATTTAATCACTTTAGCAGCGACTTCATTTCCAACACTTACAATTTCTTCAACTTTTCCAAATGCTTGATCAGAAAGTTCTGTCACATGGACAAGTCCTTCAATGCCATTTTCAAGCTGGATAAAAGCTCCAAAAGCTGTAATTTTACTCACAAGGCCTTTAACAGTAGTTCCAATAGGCAGGATTTTTTCAATAGATTCCCAAGGATTATGACTGAGTTGTTTGATGCCCAAGGTGATTTTTTTGCTTTCTTTGTCAACAGAAAGGATCTGTGCTTCGATTTGGTCTCCCTTTTTGAGGATTTCAGATGGATGGGAGACTTTTTTAATCCAACTTAAGTCTGAAATATGTATGAGACCATCAATTCCCGGCTCTAATTCGACAAATGCTCCATAATTTGTCAAATTACGAATGTCGGCTTTCACCGTACTGCCCACGAGATATTTTTGTTCTACATCTTGCCAAGGATTTTTTTCTGTTTGCTTGATTCCAAGAGAGATTTTTCCAACATCTTTTTGCACAGATAAGACGATGGCTTCGAGTTCATCTCCTTTATTGACAATTTCACTTGGGTCTGTGACATTTTTAATCCAAGACATTTCCGAGACATGGATGAGTCCTTCAATGCCCGGCTCAATTTCGATGAAAGCTCCATAAGAAACGAGATTTACAATTTTGCCCTTTACAAGAGTTCCAGGGGGATATTTTTGTTCGATTTCTTCCCAAGGATTAGCATCTTTTTGCTTGAGTCCAAGGGCAATACGTCCTTTTTCTTTATCAATGTGGAGAATCATCACTTCAAGTTCGTCGCCTAACTGAACCATTTCAGAAGGATGTTTAATACGTTTCCAAGTCATATCGGTGATATGGAGAAGTCCATCAATTCCATCAAGATCTAGAAAGACTCCAAAATCAGTGATATTTTTCACGATTCCCTTCCGTAGCTCTCCTTCTTGAATCTCTTGTAAAATTTCTACTTTTTTTGAACTTCTTTCTTCTTCAAGAAGCTCACGACGTGAAACCACAATATTTTTTCTTTCAACATTGATTTTTAAAATTTTAAATTCAAACTCTTTGTCAACATATTCATCGATATTTTTGATGCGTTTATTTTCAATTTGTGACCCGGGAAGGAAAGCTTCCATCCCAATATCAACCATCAGGCCACCTTTAACTTTTCGGATCACCTTTCCTTGGACGATAGAACCTTCTTCGCAATGCTTAACAATGTGTTCCCATTGTCTTTGCCTGCGTGCTTTTTCTCGAGAAAGAACAATTTGCCCATCATCTCCTTCTGCTCGATCGAGTAAAACTTCAATTTCATGGCCTAATTCAAGTTCATTAGGACTAGAAAATTCACTGATGGGAATAAGACCTTCAGATTTTAGCCCAACATCGACAACAGCGAAATCAGGAGTAAGTTCTACAACGTGTCCTTTGAGGATTTGTCCAATTTCCATAGAGGCAATGGAGCCTTCACCTGCTTTTTCTTCTTTCTGGTTGAGTAAATTACGAAAAAGCTGAACATTTTCTTCTGAGAAATCGACATCATCGATGGTTTTACTTTCATTCCAGGTGTAATTTGAATCTTTTGACATTTTTTAAGAGTTCTCCATAAATTTGTAACACATACAAGCAGATAGCATGAGAATCTAAAAAACTAAACTGCTCAATAACTTCTTTAATTCAAGAAGTCTAACAAAGAATTACCAATAAAAGCAACTCTTGAGAGATTTTGGGTTCTACTGCAAGCAGTATTAATGAAGTGAGAAAAATTTCAAAGTTTTTTAACTTTTTTCTGAATCAATATTTAAACTGTATTTCTTTATGCGACTCTTTCGAAAAGAATTGCAGGTCAAGACAGCTCTGTAAAAAAGTTTTTTTCTATAATAGAGGCCTTAAAAATAGGTAACTTCTTGGGTTAGTTTCTCTTTAAAGTAGAATTTTTCAAGAAATGAAATTTTCTATTGAAAGTTCCTGGATTTTTTTGATAAAATAAAAGGCCTTTTAATTTAAAATTATGGCAACTCCTATCTTTTCTCAAGATCTTTCAATTTTAAACTTTAATTTCAACTATGTTTTATGTGCTGGAAAAATTAAAAGTGGAACAGATCCCTCCGGGCACTTATTTGTGGAAGTCAAAAAATTTGATCTTAAAGAGGCTTTTTTAGATTTTATTGGCCTTGGAAAAAATGACCCTCCAAACTCTTGGGTTGTTTGAATGTTTTACAGCATGGCTTAGAATTGGTCGTTTTAGCGTTTCAAAAATCATAGATGCGACAATTGAAGAGCTTGAAAATCTTGAAGCTGAAAATGATTATTCTTCCTCTTTTATAAAAAAAATATCACGTTTATAAATAAAGAAATTATCAAATTCCTTCAGGTGGAGGATCTAGAGCTCTCAGGCGCCTTTTTGCTGCTGCTTAATGGACTCCACGCAAAGCAGACAAGGAACGCCCCTCCTACAGAGCCAGCAAAATAGCCCTGACTCCAAAGAACTTTTTTCCAGTAAATTTTAGAGAAAGACTCTGCATAGTCAAGCCTTCACTTTCTACTTAAGCCCCCCTTTAAG
>JANQJX010000054.1 GCA_028281425.1 Simkania sp. | reverse complement strand
AAACAGCTGCAAGAGATCGTGTAAAAACAGATAAAAGAGATTCCTTAAAAATTGCTTTGCAGTTGGAGTCTGGTAGGCTAAGAGGGATTCACATTCCTTACTTTAGAACAAGAACAAAACCGTGAGATCACTCGCTTTAGGGAAGATTTGGCTAGAAAAAAACGCACCATTAGTCATCAGATCAAAAGCCTTTTGCTAAGACAGGGAATAAAGGCCAGAGAAAGCTCTGTGTCGAAAAAATGGATACAGGAATTAGAAGATCTTGACCTTCCCATGAAAATCCGATTTATCCTAAAAGGAGGATGTTGTTTTGAGCGATTTGATTTAATTGTGATAAAAGAGAATCACATCTCCATCTTGGACAAGGTAGTCTTTTCCTTCAAAATGAACTTTTCCTTGCTCTTTTGCTTTGGCCCGACTTTGGCAGGCGATCATATCTTCATAACGAATCACTTCCGCACGAATAAATCCCTTTTGAAGATCGGTATGAATCACACCAGCTGCTTCTTGAGCTAGACTCCCTTTTGGAATTGTCCAGGCACGTGTTTCTTTTTCACCTGTTGTTAAAAAGGTGATCAATTCGAGGGTATCAAAGCTTGCTTGGATTAAACGATTTAATCCTGTCTCTTTAAGCCCTAAAGCTTTTAAGTATTCTTGTGCTTCGTTTATTTCTAAAGAGACAAGTTCTTCTTCTAATTTAGCACAGATGGGAATCAAGATATTTTTTTCTTTTTGCGCTCTATCTCTCACTTGTTGGACATAGTGATTTTCCATTTCGGGAAGGTTTTCTTCCGAAACATTGGTGACATAAATCATTTTTTTGTCAGTTAAAAAATGGTAATTTTTTATTTTTTCTTTTTCTTCATCTGTAAGCTCAAGGAGAGAAAGGGGTTTATTTTTTTCTAGGTGGGATTGGATGATTTGCATCACATCTAAGGTTGATAAAAGGGCTTTGTTTCCTTTGGCTTGCCTTTTTAGCTTTTGCACAATATTTTCAACCATTTGTAAATCGGCTAAGGTAAGTTCAAGATGGATCACTTCGATATCTGAAAGAGGATTGATTTTTCCTTCGACATGTGTGATGTTATCATCTTCGAAACAGCGGACAAGATGAATAATCAAATCGGTTTCACGAATATGGGCTAAAAATTGATTTCCCAGACCTTCTCCTTTTGCAGCCCCTTTTACAAGGCCTGCAATGTCGACGAAAGTGATCGAAGCGGGAATGACTTTTTCACTTTTAGAAAGTTGGGCTAATACTTCTAGTCGAGGGTCGGGAACATCAACAATTCCCACATTGGGATCAATGGTACAAAAGGGGTAATTAGAAGCTCCTGCTTGCTTTTTTTTAATAAGAGCATTAAATAAAGTAGATTTGCCTACATTAGGCAATCCAACAATTCCGCAAGTAAGCTTTGATTTTGACATTGCTTTTTAGAAATTTTTTAAAAAGGAGGTTACCATATAAGAGATTTATGATAAAGAAGGTTGCGTTGCCATGGTTTCAAGGAGCTTCATTTGAGATAAATTAAAAAGAGAGGGATCGATTTTAGGGCAGAGATATTTTATAAAACAGATCGTGACAAAGGATTCATTGGGGTGGGGAAGATCAAAATAAATCATCACTGATAGGTGATTTTTGTGGGTATCTGTGTGGGTATCTGTTTGGCCATTTAAAAAAGCAATTGCGGGGAGCTTTTTTTCTTCCCATTCGAGATCCACTCCATAAACGCCAGAAGGTAAATGGCAAAGATCTGTCTCTTCGAAGCTCCAAGAAAAAAGATTTTCCTCTTCTTGGGAAATCAAGTCTATTTCAAAAGGGCGCCAAAGGGAATAGGGACGTCCTAACATTTTTTTTGCTTTTTTAAGTTTCCCTTCTTGAATTAGAATCCGAATGGCTTGGCTTGAAATGATTTTTTTGTATTTTTGCTCTTTTTTGAGGCAATGGGTTTGAAACCCTATTTTTTTTTCTAAAATTTTTAAATTTGTTTCATTGCCTTCCCTATTTCTTCCAAAAGCATCTCCCTGACCTAGAACAAGATGGGAAAAAGGGAGCTGATGATACACAAGAGAAAGGAATGTTTCATAAGATTGATGAGCAAACTCTTGGGTAAAAGGAAGCGCAATGACAAGATCTATTCCATATTTTTCGAAAAGATGGATGCGGTGTTTAAAAGAAATAAGAAAAGGAACATATTTTTTTTGAAAAAGAACGGTGGAAGGATGGTTGATGAAGGTGATCACTGCACGTGTTCCGCCTTTTCTTGTAAGGTAGTGCAACTCTTTGATAAGACGCAGATGGCCTAAATGAATTCCATCAAAGACACCAATTGTCAGTGCTATAGGAGAGGGAAAGAAATCAATCTCTTGGAGCTGCGAGAAAAGCTTCATGGTTTTTTCCTAATGTAAGAGATTAAATTTAAAGATGGGTCATGAAGTCTTTTTGCGTCAATGCAATCTTTTAGATGATAGGGACCGCTGCGGATACGGGTCAACTCTAAAAGATGAGCTTTTGAACCCAATTTTTCTCCAATATCGTTTGCAAGAGAGCGGATATAGGTTCCCTTTGAGCATTGGATGTGAAGCTTAAGGTGAGGATAAAAATAATCGATAAGCTCGATATCAAGCTGAACAGAAATAGGCTTCCGCTTGATTTCAATGCCTTTCCGTGCAAGGGCATAGAGTTTTTGTCCATTGATTTTTTTGGCTGAAAACATGGGGGGGATTTGGGTGATTTTCCCTTGGAAAGTAGAGAGTGTTTTTTTAATTTCATGCTCTTTAGGAATGATCTCTGAAAAGCTTGTGGGGTTGCCATCACAATCATAGGTCGTTGTTGCGACTCCAAGCTTTATTGTCGCTAAGTATTCCTTATCTTGGTTGATCAATTGGTTTGAAATTTTTGTATAAGGACGACCGATTAGCATCACCATCACTCCCGTTGCAAAGGGATCTAAGATGCCAGCATGTCCAATTTTTTTAATTTTTAAAAGATGACGCAAAACTTTGATAAGATAAAATGCAGTACGTTTTTTTTCTTTATTAACAAGTAGGATACCTTCTCGGTCTATCATAAATTTCTAGATTGTTTTTCTTCATGGATTTGTTTTAATAAAGACTCAATCTTCATTTGCTTATCAACAGTTGTATCAAGGTAGAAAGTGAGAGTGGGAAAATAACGAATAGTGACTTTTTTTGAAGCGGTTTTTGAAATAAATCCACTTGCAGATTGAAGTATTTGAAGGTTTTTTTTACGCATAGTTTCACTGCCAATAATACTCACATAAACTTTGGCAGATTGAAGATCTTTTGTAATGTTAACTTCAGTGATTGTCATTAATTTTGAAATATGTGGATTTTTGATATCGTGTGTCACGACTTCACTAATCACTTCTTTTAACAGAGAATTAAGGCGTTGAATACGTTTACTCATGGATTAGAGTTCTTGTTGAATATAGGTAATCTCGAACGTTTTGATGAGGTCTTCCACTTCGATTGCATTAAATTTTTCAAGAAGAATCCCACATTCAAGGCCTTTATGGACCTCTTTTACATCTTCTTTTTCTCGTCTTAAAGAAATGAGGTTCCCTTCCCAGATCAATTGATGATCCCTAAATAATTTAGCATAATGAGACCGCTTAATTACCCCTGCAGTGACATAACAGCCTGCAATCAAACCCAGTTGAGAGGCCTTAAAAATTTTCCTGACTTCTACAGTTCCCATCTCATTTTCTTGTTTGATTTTGTCAAGAGACTCTAACATGAGTTTTTTTACATCATCGATAAGTTGATAGATGATATTGTGCCTTTTAATGACGACTTTCTCCCTCTTGATCAGGCTTTCTGCATGACTTTCTACTTGAGCATGAAAACCAATAACAACAGATTGGGAGGCGATTGCAAGTTCGATATCTGATTCAGAAATTTCTCCTACACCTTCATCAATGAAGTTGAGTTCTACTTTTTTGCTTTTAATATTTAGAAGAGAAGCTTTGAGTGCTTCAACAGATCCTTGGACATCAGCACGGATGATTAGGTTGACGATTTTCTTTTGAGATAGCTCTTGATGACGTTTCATTAAGCCTTCTAATTCTTTAGAAGGTTTGGCTTGGAAAATCGCCCGCTTGGCTCCTGAGGCTCGTTCTATACAAAGTTTTTTAGCAAGCTTTTCATTTTTAACAACAATGAATTCATTTCCCGCTTCTGGAACTCCTGAAAGTCCTGTAATTTTTACTGGGGTAGAGGGAGGGGCGACTTGAATAGATTTGCCATGCTCATCATGCATTGTTTTAATACGGGCATAGATTTCTTCAATGACAAGAGCATCTCCTATTCTAAGTGTTCCATTTTGAACCAAAATAGTTCCAACAGCTCCAAGTCCTTTATGAAGCTGAGATTCAATCACTGTTCCCCGCGCCCTTGCATTGGGGTTTGCTTTTAATTCTAAGATTTGTGCCTGCAAGAAGAGCATTTCTAACAAATCAGGAATGCCTTCTTCTGTCGAAGCCGAACAGTTGACAGTGATGATAGATCCTCCCCATGCCTCTGGCAAAAGATCTCGTTCGGAAAGTTGCCTATAGACATTTTCAACATTAAAACTTTCTTTGTCTGATTTATTAATCGCAACAACTAAAGGAACATGACTTTCTTTAGAATATTGAATGGCTTCTTCGGTTTGGGGCATGATGCCTTCATCACCAGCTATAACCAAAACGATGATATCTGTGATTGTAGCTCCTCGCATGCGCATCATTGAAAAGGCTTCATGTCCTGGAGTATCTAAAATGGTTAAATCTCCTTGATTACGGTGACACTGAAAAGCTCCAATATGCTGAGTAATGGCCCCAGCTTCACTGCCAGCAATATTACTCTTTCGAATAGCATCGATGAGACTTGTTTTACCATGGTCCACATGTCCCATAAAGGCAATGATAGGAGAACGTTCTTCGAGCTCTTCAGAAGGAGCTTGAGCAATTTCTTCTTGAATGGTTTTATCGGTAATGCGAAGGCGTTGTTGCTCTGATGTGTCAATTGTGATTTTGCATTTAAATTCTTCACCTAAAAGCTGGATTGTTGTTGCATCATCTAAAATGTCATTGAGGGTAAGAGCAAGTCCTTGCATCAAAAGTTTTTCTATCAGTTCTGATGCTTTGAGTTTCATAGCTTGGGCAAGATCTTTGATGGAAATAGGAAGACGAATGGCTAATTCCTTAGGGCGGGTGACTTGAATCAATTGACGTTGCATTTGACGCCTTCTTTGTGGACGTCTGAAATAACTTCTCTCTTCATTGATACGAAGACCTTGACGGTCACGCGAATCAAACCGTTTTTTTTTGTCTTTTGTTGAACGTCCAAATGTAGGGCGAAATCCTTCAGAAGAGGGTTCTTCAAGCAAGGGGGGAGGGGATGGGCTAGAGCCAAATTTGTCTTGAGAGCGTTTTTTAGTATCTTTAGAATTTAACTTTTTACCCTCTTCAATTTTTTCCTTACTTTTTGAATTTGCTTGAGAAGGGGGAGGGCTTTTTTTCATAGCAGATGTTTTTTCGGCTGGTTTTAAGAGAGGAGAATCCTCCTTTTTTTCATCGACTATTTTTTTAAGAGAATCTTTTTCTTCAACTGGAAGTGTTGTTTTTTGAT
>JANQJX010000032.1 GCA_028281425.1 Simkania sp. | reverse complement strand
CAAGTCTTTCTCTTCACTTTTGAGAAAGGGAAAAGCACGGGTAACTCCTAAATGATAAAGCATTTCGGGAGGCACAATCACTTGGCAATGTTTGCCTTTCCATGCCTTCCCCTTTTTGTTGACAAACATTTCATCAAAGGCACATTTTGCCCAAAGTTGATTCGAGCAGCGATGAAAAAAATCGAAGGCTCCTTCTTTAACTTTAAGTCCTTCTAAGGGAGAAAAAGAAAGATGAAAAGGATGAATGCTTTCACAACGTAATTCTGCCCGACTAAAATCCTCTCCAATAAGATCAAGCAGACCCTCAAGCTGCCAATGCTTGATATCGTCTGAAAAATGTCCTCTGAGCTCTCCTTTAAGGTCTAACTTTCCTTTAAAATAGGAAAGATCAAACTCCTTTAAAGAAGGGAATATCTCCAAAAAAGACTTTAAATTGCAATTGAGCTTTTTTAAGGGAAGAAAAATCTCTTTTTTATCCCAACTCAAACGACCCTCTTGAGTTTGAAGGCATAATTCTTTCCATCCTAATTCAAAAGAGGGAATCTCCCAAAGCTCTTCTTTTTTAACCATTAAAAAGGCTATTTCCAAATCATTTGCACAAAGTTTTTTAAGTTCAAAGAACTTTCCTTTTTTTTCAGCATGAATCTCAAGATGATCAAAATGATGGGCTCCAAAAATAAAATGGCCGCTCTTAATATCAAAAGAAAAAGAGTCAAGGGGACGGGAAAAAGCCACTTTTAAAGCAGCCTCACCTTCAAACCGCATCTCTTCTACTTTAGAAATAAAAGAGGTCTCTACTGGAAAGAAATTGGTATGAGAAATAAAATCTAAATGATGAAAGAGGTCACGTGAACACATATCTGTTTGAAAAGCAAGTGTTTCAATTTTATTTTTATCATTGAAAACAAAGCTCTTAAACTCCACTTTAGCTCCAAAAAACCGGGTAAGTTCTGAGTCAATATCCAAAATAAGTCTGCCTCTTTTTTTCTCTTTTTCAAGCTTTCCGACTAAACGACAGATTTCATGCGTGGGAGTCTCTAGGCGTAAATCAAAATTTCCAATGTTCTTATTGAAATCAAAACAACCGAAAGGCAAATTGAGTTCATATTCTTTTTTCCAATCATCATGATTCAAACAGATAAGCCCCTGACTTTCTAAAAGACGTAAAGTCTTATCACTCCAAGACCAAATTATTTTAGTTGAAAAATTTTCACATCGACAATGGGGATAAATCTCATAAGAACCCTCAGTGAGTTTTAGATCAACATCCCATCCCATCACTCGATTGTCTTTCCCAGTGCGAACATGTAAAACCATTCCCTTTTTTCCACTTACAACAAAACCATCAACAGGAAAATCCATGTTAGAAAAAAAATCAAACCGACTCAAAAGCTTTCTCACCGCATAGGCAGACCCTTTAATGGTATGAGCATAAATTTTTAAATCTCCATCCCCTTTCCCGTAATGCTCCAAATTTGCCTTGCCTTTAAAATCGACTCCAAGCAAACAGGTTGATACATTTTGAAACGTTAATTTTTCTCCATCTAGATCGATATCACACCTAAATCTTTCAAGCAAAAGATCCAATGGCAAATGACAAAGCGTAGCTTCTCTTAGAAAAATTTTTCCGCTCCATTTTTTTTGTGCGAAATCAAAGCAAAAATAAGAAAAAGGTCCCTGTTTTAACGTGGAAGAAGAATTGATCACCAATTCATCAGAAAATGTGCGTACCTGATTTAAATCGAGATAAAAAGCAATCTTCTCTCGATCGAGCTTCCCTTCTAAAGGAAGGTAGCCTTCAACTCTAAATCCTACTTTCCACAACTCTAAAGGAAGATTGGCAAATTCATGAGAAAGCCCTTGAGTTTTAAAATAGCCTTCCCTAAATCCTTCAACAATCCCTTTTGAAAAAAGTTCAAAGAGATTCCAACGAAACTCAAAAGAAAGTTGTTTTGTCTCTTTCCCTTTTTTAAGGACTCCTTCAGTCAAAAGGACCTCTTTTTCTTTTTTGACTTTCATTTCAAGACCGACAAGTAAAGGAGCTACAGATGGCTCTTCTTTTTGACTCTCTTTGCCAAAAAGATAGAAAAAATCGTTAGGAAAAAGTTCAAAATTGAGATTTAAATTAAGAAAACTATAAAGCCCTTCTAAAGTCATCTCCACTTTTGTATGATGAATTTTTGCTTCAATAGTAGAGGGAGTCAAATATTGATCATGCATGGCAAGATGAGCTTCAATCTCATCAATTCGAAGTTGATCTGCAAAATGGATAGACCCACCCAAAATCTCAGCTTTCCAAAAGGTTCCATCAAAAAAATCTACCTGAGAAAAATCAAATTCTCCTTTCCCTTTCACCCATTTTGCTCTTAAATCTAATTGAGAGGCTTTATCAACCAAGAGAAAATCTTTTGCAATAAATGTTTTAAGCTCTAAAAATTTCAGCCCTTTTTGCTTAAAAGATCCTGCGATTTCTCCACTAAAAGTCTTTGCTTCAATCGCATAAGAAGTCAGCTTAGGATATTTGACTTTAAGAAGATATTCGATAATTCCTTTTGGTCCTCTTGATAAATTTTCAAAACAAGATTCAAATAAATAGCCTTCTTCGAAATCTTTCTTCAAAGAAATCATGGCATGCATAGGGTTTTTATCTTCTTCAACAAGTGATATATCAAGGGCAAACTTCCAAGTCTTATGGCTTTCAATGATTCCTTCAGCATTTAGAGAAAAGGGGAAGGAATTCCCCTCATGCATGAAAAAACCCAAACATTCGGCAAGAGGTTCGTTTTTAGGACTAAAATTGAGCTGCCCCCTGAATTCCAAAATCCCTTTGGACTCTTTGGTTTTTGGATCTTCAAAAGCAATTTTTACTCCATGAAACTTCCCATCCCCCACAAAATAGGGCCAGATTTTATCAAAAAAAGGGTGATTACGGAGGCCTTTCATTTGTTTATTTGAGGTAAAATGCTCTTTGAAACAGATCTTATTCGCTAAAAAGGCGATGCCATACCGCCTATGATAAGAAGAGATGTTAAAAAGGTTAAGATCATAGCGTATGGAAGAAATATGACTTTTAGCATCTAAAGAAAAATGAAGAAGCCCTGACAGATATCCCCTTGAAAGCTCTATCTCTGGATCAATAGATGGAAACAACTGCTTCCCTTTTAAAAAAAAGGGAGTCAAATCAAAATGGTCAAAGGAAGCATCAAAGCAAATATTGTGATTTTTAAGAAAAAATTGGAATACACATGGAGCCGTGTGGAGTTGATCTTTTGACAGCGCTAAGCAAAGCTTTCCCCGTTTTTCTTTCCCCTGCTTTGTTTTGATCGAAAAATAATAAGGAGTCAAAGACTCTTGACCAAAACAAAAACTTCCCTCATTTAAAAGATATTCATATTTAAACAAAAAACGCTTTAAAAGAGCACAAAGCTTTTCTTTTTTAAAATTTTTTAGCTTCAACTGAGTAGAATCAGCGACAAAGATTTTAGGTTGGTCGATCTTCACCAAAGATCGAAAATTAAAGGGAAGAAAATCACATGAGAAAATCAATCCCATCTTATCGATTTTGATATTGATTTTTTCCTTTAAATCTCCATCTAACTTAGAAATCTGAACCTTATGAAGGAAAACCCCCCCCTTTTCAAAAGAGACTTTTTTATAATCAAAATCGTCGATATGCCCATAAGAAAGATGAGAATTAGTAACAATTTTCATTCCAAAACAAATGAGAAAATGGTGAAAAAAAATGAGAATTCCCACAAATAAAAAGAGAAAAGAGAAAAAAATGAGATGCTTTTTTAAAAATCGATACATTAACGTTTCATGAAATTTCATGCACTATGATTACGCGAGTTTAACGCATAGAACTCTATGAAAAGAGTTTAGACTTTTGATGAAACTTCTAGAAAAAAGGTCATGAGAATAGTCAAAGCATCATTTCCGAGTCTTTTTTCATGGGGTCCTATGTGTTTCGCGTTATGATAAGCACTTCTATAAAAATAATCCAGTCTAAGAGACCTGGATTCTCTCTCCTTTTCTTAAGGAGGCCCGATAATCAACGGGGTTCTTTCCTCTTTTTCGATCTTATCAAGAGCAATCCCCGAAAAACTCATAAAAGCCATTGCCATGAGACCCGTGATAATAAATGTGATCCCCATCCCCTCAAGCCCCTTAGGAATCTTAGAATAAGAAATCTTTTCTCGAATAGCAGCCATAAGAGCAATCACAAGCCACCATCCCAACCCAGCTGAAGTGACATAAACAAGATTTGGGAAAAAAGGGTATTCTCGGACTGTGGCAAAGAGAGAAGCTCCCAAAATTGCGCAATTGACTGTAATCAAAGGTAAATACATTCCAAGAGCATGATAAAGCACTGGAGAAAAATGATCGATGATCATTTCTAATACTTGAACAAATGCTGCGATAATAGAAATAAAAATAATAAATTCTAAAAATCCCAAATCAAGATGTTTTGTCTCTAAACCCAAAATTTTAAGCCAATTCAAAGCCCCTTTTCCCGTAATAAACCGATGCACAAGCCAATTCAAAACACCTGAGGCTCCCATCACAACAAATACAGCAAGACCAAGTCCATTTGCTGTTTTTAGCCTTAAAGAACAGGCCAAATAGGAGCACATCCCGAGAAAATAAAAAAGCAAAATATTTTGAATCAAACAAGACTGAAAAAAAAGCCCGATTAAATTCAATGCAGAATACTCACCCATCCACATATGTCACCTACTTTTCTTTTGATAAAAAATTGTGAAGCCAAATGAGCCCTCCAATGATAAAAAATGCCGAAGGAGCCAGCGCCATTAAATTGGAATTCATATACCGATCTGGATGACTTGAAGAAGCATACCAATGCGAAGGAATCATCGGATGATTAAAAAGAGTGCCAAAAGCAAAAAACTCCCGAATCGTTCCCACAATAAGCAAAATCATCATATAACCCGAAGCAGCTCCTAAACCATCAAAAAAAGCAATGGATGGCTTTACATTTTTTGCCATACTCTCACATCTTCCCATCACCAAACAGTTGGTAATAATTAACCCAACAAAAACAGAAAGAATTAAAGAAATTTCATAAAAAAAAGCTTTGAGCAACTGATCCACAATAATGACAAAAAGAGAAATGATCACAAGCTGGGCAATCATTCGCACATTAGGAGGCGTGATATGGCGAATAAGAGAAACAAAAAGAGCAGAAAGAGAGGTGACAAACATCACACAAAGACTCATCGTCAATGCTACCTTAATTTCAATTGTAACAGCTAAAGCAGAACAAATGCCTAAAATAGCGACTAAAATTTGATTTTCTTTCCATAACTGATTGCTATAAGCTCGAAAGAGTTTCATCATTTTTCTTCTTCCTGATATTTGCGATGCAACATAAGCAAAAAAGGGCGGTAAGGCTGAAGTGATGTTCGCATGGCTTCATTGACTCCTGTGACGGTAATTGAAGCTCCTGCAATGCCATCAACAGCACTCTTAGCCATCAAGCTATTTCCATATACTTGTTTGACTTCTCCTTTGACAACAACAATTCCAAGAGGAGCTTTTTCATCATCAAAACTTCCTGTTCTTTTTTTTTGGAAAATCTTTTTTCCTTTAAATTGATTTTGAAATGAAGCAAGAGCAATATTCCCCCCAAGTCCTGGTGTTTCTTGCTGATCATACCAAGTCATGCCAATGACTGTATCTCCATCTGCCCCAATGCATAGGTATCCATAAATAGGACCCCAAAGACCATATCCATTGATTGGAATGACAAACCCATAAGGAATTTTTTTTTCTTCTAAATTAGGTAAAACAAGATAGAGAAGTTTATAACGAAGATGAAAATAGCCTTCTTTAGAATGTTCTTTTAAATAGGTTTCTTCACTCATTTTAAGTTCTTCAAAAGAATAAAGTTTCCCCGTACTATCGGTTAAATAAGGTTGAATACGCTTTTGAAAAAGAGTTAAAATTTCTTTATTTGTCGCTTTTTTCTTATCTCCTTTTTCTTTAACTAAGATATTTTTATCTTGATCATAAACAGCAAAATTCCCATTTAAAAGAAAAAAATCATTCTCAGATAAGATCGAGCACGCTTGTAAAAGTTGTTTACTTCTATAAAGCTCTTTTGCTTTTTTTTGTTTTTCTTTTAATCCTTCAGCTAGAAGCGAAAGAATAAAGGCAGAACTTACGCAAAGTGAAGCGACAAAAAGTAACACTTGAAAATGACTAAACGATCGTTTTTTGCTTTCCATATTTCTTATAAAATCGATTAAGAGCTAAATGATCAAATAAAGGAGCAAAAACATTGCCAAGTAAAATCGATAACATCACTCCCTCGGGAAAAGCGGGATTGATCAATCGGATCACAATTGTCATCCCTCCAATAAAAATTCCATAGATAAAACGGGCTTGTTTCATCGTTGGAGAAGAAACAGGGTCTGTTGCCATAAATACCAATCCAAAAACAAGACTTCCGAGTAAAAAATGTTTATAGGGAGGAAATGCATACTTTGCGGGATTGAAAGCCCCCCCATAAGCTCCCAAATATTCTGCAAAAATAAAAAATAAAAGTGCCGATACAAAAGCTCCTATAACACAGCCAATCATAGTGTGAAAAGAACCGATACGTGTTAAAAGTAAAAGAAAAGCTCCGATTAAGCATGCTAAAATAGAGGTTTCTCCCATCGACCCAATCCGATTACCAAAGAAAAAATTGGCATCATTCAACCCTTTTCTTCCAAAACGGAGAAGGGTAAAATGATACGCATCCATCATATATTCAGAAGAGAGATTTAAGCCTCCCTCTTCAAAGGGAGTGGTTAAAAAATTTTCCAGTTCTTCTTCAGAAAGCGCTTCATATTTTTTCTGAAGCCCCTTTCTTTGATTAAAAACATGAAACTGCTTTTCAATCAAAGAAAACGTTTTCACTTTCTCTTTAAAATAAAGGCCAATAGCATCAATATGAATCCGTTTGATCTTAGGCGAGACATTAAAAAAATTAAGAGCTGAATTTTGAGAAATCCCATCAAAGCCCTCTTCCTTTGGGATCTTTTGATTGATCTTTTCAAGGCTCTCTTGAACCAAAGTGGGATCTGTCCCCACCCAAACAGCACCAGTCATTTTTACAGGAAAAGAAAAAAAGAGAAAAGCACGACAAAGAAGCGCTGGGTTCAAAATATTCATTCCCGTTCCTCCAAAAATCTCCTTTCCCACAACCACCCCAAAAGAGACTCCGATTGCCACCATCCAATAGGGAATTGTTGAAGGGAGAATCAAAGCAAAGAGAATTCCTGTCACTAAAAAACCTTCAGAAACCTCATGACGACGCAAAGTTGCAAAAAG
>JANQJX010000021.1 GCA_028281425.1 Simkania sp. | reverse complement strand
CCTCTTTGTTTTTTTAAGGCTAAAAGCCTACTCCCAAGGAGGTTCATTTTCAATTGCTTATCTTTAAAAAATTCCCTTGGTTCATCCGCAACTCGCGTTCTTGTAGATTCTCGATGTTTCCGTTTAAGTATGGTTTTTGGATTTATACTGTATCTCTTGGACAGAACTTTGATGCTCTCTTGAGAGTTTTGTATTTCTTTTGATATGGCATGCGTCGTCTTGGCGCGTTTGTGTAAAAGTTGTTCCATAATAATTTCTCTAGGTGCTTAAAAGAAAATTTAATCACACTTTTATGAATGCTAGGGTCCACTCTCACAGCATCTACTCTCTTTTATTTTCTCTTCTTTTTTCCACATCTTTCCATGAAGGACTGTGCGAAAATCTTGTGACGTTACATATTCAGCATGTAATAAATAGATCTCAGGATCAGATGTCTTTTCGTAAAACTCAAACCCTTCAAACCGAAATTTTTTTAACCGAAATTCCCATCCAATCATCTTTGGACTTAAAAGCCCATTTCCAATCACTTTTCCAATCGATTGATTATTCAGCTGAATATGAAAACTCTTTTGAGTGACATGATAAAAAGCAAAATGATTGCACATCATCTCAGATAACTCTGTGATTTGAATTTTTTGAATACAGATAATCTTTCCCGATTTATCTGCTTTACGAACCTCCCAAGAAGTATAGAAAGGAAGTTTCTTTTTTCTTTCTGATATTGTTGCTTTCCCTTCTCCAAGCCAAAAACCTTCTTCAAAAATAAAGGGATGTTTTATTTTCATATTAGAACATATACCTTCTTGTATAAACACTTTGTAAAATCCCAAGAGCACTCATCGTCCATAAAACAGATGACCCCCCATAAGAAAGCAAAATAAGGGGAACTCCTGTGATCGGCAAAAAACCACACATCATACTAATATTAATCGTCACATGAGTGACAATATATGTTGTCACTCCTGCAGAAAGAATACGCCCAAATCGATCACGTGCAACTGCTGTCACTTGGAAACTACAATAAATTAATCCAAAAAACAATAAAAGGATCACAAAAGCCCCAAAAAATCCAAATTCCTCCGAAAAAGCAGGAAAAACCGAATCTGTAGCCCCTGCTGGAAGAAACCCACGTCCTGTAAAAATACTTTTACGAAAACCAGACCCAAAATAACTGCCAAGCCCAATAGCCGTTTGAGCTGCACATTGGTGATAAGTCGCTGGATTAAGCCGCTCATATTGATATCCTTTTAAGAAAAGAATTGCAAAACTTCTTATTTTTTCATAAGGAATCACTCCTAAAAAAATAAGTGTTATCATCGCAATGATAAATGTTCCAAAAAGAAAGAAAAAAAGAGTCATTTTTCGGTTTGCCCCTCCAAAATAAAACATTCCTAAACTAATGGGATAAAGAATAAATGCTGAACCAAGGTCGGGCTGTTTAAAGATAAGGATAAAAGGAATGAGGACAAGAAGAAAAGATTTAAAAAAAGTTTTAATAGTTCTAGCATTTCTTCCTTTCCTTTCAAGGTAATAACTCAGTGTTAAAATCAAGGAAAGTTTTGCACATTCACAAGGCTGCATCTCACTATTAATCAATGGAATACGATACCAGCGATGCACATTTTGAATCGAATCTGTAAAAAAAAGGCCTATAAGGAGTAAAATTGTGATGAAATAAAAAAAAGGGGCCCAATCACGCAGTTTGTGATAGTCTAATATTGCAAAAAAAAGATAGGCAATGATCCCTAAACCAAACCATTCAATTTGACTTTTCACACGAGGCGTAAAAAAACCGATATGCATTGCAGATGATGTTTCAAAAGAAGTCGCAGAAATGACAATCAAACTGATCATCATAAGCCCTAAAAGAATGGGAAAAGTACGAAAATCAAGATGACGTAAAACCTTGTAGTTTAACATAAAAAAGCCAATGCCTTATCCTATTATAGAAATCCATTTACCTACTGTAACTTCAACGAATTCATGGGTCAAACAAAATTATCTCGCCTTTGATCTAAAAAAAATCACTCGTGTTTCTGCAGATAAGCAAACTCAAGGAAGGGGTCAATGGAAACGTCGTTGGATCTCCCCTAAAGGGGTTAATTTGTATTTCACCTATTTTTTTACGATGAAAAAAAAATCTATCTCTCCTAATCATCTTTCAAAAATTGCCTCTCTTAGCATTGTGAAACTCTTGGAAAGTCTATCTTTAAAGGCTCAAATTAAATGGCCTAATGATATTTTAATCCAAGGAAAAAAAATTGCAGGAGTTCTTACCGAAATTCTCGATTTAACACACTTTTTTGGAATTGTTTTAGGAATTGGAATCAATGTCAATATGGAAGAAAAAGTCCTGGATACAATTGATCAACCAGCCACATCTCTTTTAAATGAACAAAAAAAACTCTTTGCCCTTCCCCCTCTTTTGCAATCGATGGATCATTTTTTTTTAAAGGATTTAGCTCTCTATTTAAAGAAGGGATTTTCCTTTTTTTTCCCCCTTTATCATGCTCTTCTAACGGGCAAGAAAAAACCTATCACTCTCTTTCAAAATCACACACGTCTTGAAGGGATTTTTGATTCTATCGAAAAGGATGGCACTTTGAATCTCCTTCTTAACAATGGAAAAATAAAAAAGATTGTTTCAGCAGAGTTTTTGACATCCTCCTCTCCGTAAACGAAGAAGATTCCCTAGTGCTTTAACAGCACTTTGGAGAGTTAAGCATGCATCGCTGCTTCCTACTAGTTCCTGCTTCATAGAGGTTGCCAACGCATTCTCTCCAC
>JANQJX010000007.1 GCA_028281425.1 Simkania sp. | reverse complement strand
TTTGCGAAAATCAGAAAACCATCTTTCAGGAGTAAATATGGAATGGATTCCTTCTCGACTTATCGCTTGAATTATGTAAAAAACTTGCTCATCGAGTTTAGACGATGCTTCTCCACAGTTCAAGGCAGGCCCTAAAATAGAATCATTTAAATTTTAAGCGTCGAATTGGGTTTGGTATAAATCCCTTTTTCGTTAAACTTTAGTTTGACGCAGGAGTAAAAAAAGATGACAAACCCCCCCGATTTTAACAAACTCATGGGTTATCTCGAAGATATTGAGTTGACAACTGTCCACGGTCGCATTACCGAAATTGTTGGGATGCTTATTAAAGCCGTCATCCCAAAAGTAAAAATGGGAGAAGTCTGCTTAATTAAAAGAGAAAAAGAACCTCTTATTGCCGAAGTGGTTGGATTTACAAGAGAGGAAGTCTTTCTTTCTCCTTTGGGAGAATTGCATGGTGTAGGACCTTCATCAGAGGTCATCCCCATGCGTCTTCCTCTTTATATTAAAGTAGGCCCTAAATTACTTGGCCGTGTTCTAGATGGTTTAGGACATCCTCTTGATACCGAAAGTAAAGGTCCTCTAGACGTTAATGAAAATTTTTCAGTGATCAATCCCCCTCCTGACCCTCTCCGTCGGGAAATGATCGATAAACCCATCTCTGTTGGAATCAGGGCAATTGATGGAGCATTGACTTGTGGACGAGGTCAGCGCATTGGAATTTTTGCAGCAGCAGGAGGAGGAAAATCGACACTCCTTGGAATGATTGCCCGCTATGCCCAAGCCGATATCAATGTCATCTCACTGATTGGAGAGCGGGGAAGAGAAGTGCGTGAATTTATCGAAAATGATTTAGGAAAAGAGGGCTTAGAACGTTCAGTCATTGTTGTTTCAACATCAGATCAAGCAGCTCAGCTTCGACTCAATGCCGCTTATGTTGGAACAGCCATTGCCGAATATTTTCGTAATCTTGGCAAAACAGTGATCTTGATGATGGATTCAGTCACCCGTTTTGCCAGAGCTCTTAGAGAAATTGGTCTTGCTGCTGGTGAGCCTCCTGCACGTGCTGGCTACACGCCTTCTGTTTTTGCCACTTTACCTCGCCTTTTGGAACGCTCTGGAAATTCGGATAAAGGATCAATTACAGCTTTTTATACCATCCTCGTTGCTGGGGATGATATCAATGAACCTGTCTCTGATGAAGTCCGCTCGATATTAGACGGCCATATTATTTTATCTAGTGAACTCGCTCGTCAATATCATTATCCAGCAATCGATATTCTTTCATCTGTTAGCCGTGTTTTGCCTTCTATTACTACAATTGAACACCAAAAATTAATCGGTCAAATTCGAGAAGTGCTTGCCAACTATAAGAAAAATGAATTGCTCATTCGCATTGGTGAATATAAGCCCGGTTCAGATAAACAAGCCGATTTTGCAATTAAATATGTAGATAAGGTCAATCGTTTTTTAAAACAAAAAGTAGATGAAAAATGTACCTTTAAAGAAACATTTGAGCAGCTGCAAGTTCTTTTTAGGTAATTATAGTATGCCCCCTTCTAAATATCCCCTTCATCAGATTGTTAGAATTAAAAAAAAGCGCCTAGAGGAAGCTGAAAAAGTTCTTAAAAAGAAAAAAGAAATTCTCAAAACAGAAGAAGAAAAACAGAAGGGATTAGAAAAAGAAAGAAATGAAACACTCCAACATAGACAGGCTAAACTCGATCAACTTCGCTCGAAGCTCGATGAAGGCACAACATCAGATAAAATTGAAATGATGCGCGATTATATCACAGTGGTTGAAGAAGAGCTCAAACAAAAAGAAAAAAAAGTCAAAGAACAAATCAAAGTTGTTGAAACCGCCAAAGAAAATGTAGAAGCTGCACGCAAAGATCTTTTCAAAAAACATCAAGATGTAGAAAAGCTCCGTCTTCACCGGAAAGAATGGGAACAAGAGATAAAAAAAGAAAAAATGCAACAAGAAGGCATCGAAACGGATGAACTCGGAAGCGCCATGCATAACATTCATAAGTTTAAAGGAAAAAAGAACAATGGTTGATCCGACTAAAAATAGAGGAGATGCAGGACGTCCTTATGGTCCTGAACCTGAAAAGCAAGACGAAAAGATTGATCCTGAAAAATTTAAAAAAGTGATGAAAATCGATCAAACAGATGAATCGCAAAAACGCCATCAAAGACGTCTAAAAAAAGAAGAAGGGGATGAAGAAGATGAGCAAATTCAGGCCCCAAGCCCTCCAAGCCCAGCAACTTCTTTTGCTGAGTTTATCCAAGACAAAGATGACTTAGACTCTGTTTTTGAGAAGCAATCTTCGGGAATTCAAAAGCGAACAAATAAAACGACAAAAGAATCTTCTACTTATCCCTACCCATTCTCAAGCAAAGATCAAAGCCTCGAAGAAGAGCCTCCTTCTGAAGAAACTCCATCTCCTTTGGAACCTTCACTATCCGATGAAGATCTTTTGTCTAGTCCCTATGATGAGGACGCTTCTCCACTTCCTAGCAAGCAAGACGCCCTCTCTTCTTCTTACCCTGATGATGAAAAAACTCCTGATGTAATCAATGAAAGTGATGAAAATATTTCCGAGTATCATGATGAAATGTTTGGCTCTCCTTCTTCCGTTTTACCCGATGAAAATAAAACCTCTGATAACTATTCTATAGATGATGAAACATCTATTCCATCTTATCCTGATGAAAAAGTCAAAAAAGATGAGCTCACTCCAAAAGATCAAAAGAAAGAAGAAGAGGACACTTCTCTTTTATCATCCCAGGTTAAAAAAGGAGCTTTAACATCAAAAAAAGCAAAAAAAGCAAAACCTGGACCTAAAATTGAAAAAACATCTTTGGATGAAGAGAAAACAGTTTCTGCACCTATAAAAAAAGAAGAAGGTCAAAAGGAAAAAGAGGGTACAAAAAATAAAAAAGCACCTCTTTCAAAAAAACAAGAAGAGAAAAAATCACAAGACAAAGCGAGTCCTCTTCCTAGCAGACCTGACACACCTCAAGAAGAAACCACCAGCTTCCCCCTTGGAGAGAGGGATGCAAAAGAACATGAAAAAGGGGACTCTATTTCTTTGAAAGGGGAACTCCCCTCTTTCAAACAATTTAGTCCCGAAGAAATCCAAAAGCAACATCTCAATCAATCTCAAAAAAGTGATTTAGATCTAGATCATGTTCCTACAGAAGGAATGGCCCCTCTCACACCTGCAGAAGCTGAAGCAGGCATGATGAGACATAAAAAAAAGAAAGAAGAGGATTTTCCTTTTATTGATAGTACGAGTTTGATGGCTCCTTTTATCACTTCTGAGTCTCCTTTTTCTCCTATCAAAGCTCCTGAAGAAATCTCTTCTTACTTCAAATTAGATCCTCAAGTACGCGAGTTCTACAACCAAATCATTGGAAGCATCATTGTACAAGAACATACTGGAGTCACTTCAACAACAATCACAATCAATCGTCCTGATTCGATTTTTGATGGAGCTCAAATCACTTTAGACCGCTATTCAACAGCCCTAAACTCTTATAACCTCCAACTCACCGCAAATCCAGCGGCTGTCGATCTTTTCAATACCAATTTAGAAGATCTTATAGCTGCCTTTAAACAAGGCCAATACTCTTTTGAAATGAATATTCTAAAACCCTCTTATGAATCAAAAAAACCTCTCATCCGGCGTAAAGGCTCTGCAGGTGGTGACTCGGGCAAAGGAAAAAGATAGCCAGAAAATCATAGCCAGAAAATCTTTCATTTTATAACATGAAGTTCCGTTTAAAAAGTTTGTATCTTAATGTGCATCTATCAAAGCAGGTAAATAAATGATTTTTTCAATCTCAAACATCCGATCACTTAAATCTATAGATGTCAATAAACAGCAAAAAAAAACCACTCCCTCTTTTAAAAAGATTCTAAAAAAAAAACTGGAATCGGTCTCTTCTAAAAAGGATTCTAAGAATTCTATTTTTGATATTGAAAAAAACAGTCGCCCCTTTTTGAAAAAAGAAAAAAAAGAAATGCTCTCTGAAAATATGGGATCTTTGGTTTCTACAGAAAAAATGCTTGCTCTTTCATCTCAATCTCCTGCAATTGATTTTGAAGGTCAATCCTCTTCTTTTTCAACTCCTAATCAGATCACTCATCAGATGATCCATCAAATGGCCGATTATCTTGTTGCCAAAAGCCAGCAAGGGATTTCTCATATGGAAGTGATCCTTTCCAAGGATCATTTCCCCTCTTTTATTCATGAAACCAAAATCTTAATCGATCATTTTGACACCCACCCACATAGTTTTAATATTCAGCTTTTAAATCCAAATATACAAACTTTAAAAGAAATGCAAAATCATCTCGGTTCTCTTATACTTGCTCTTAACAACTCCCTTCCCGCTTTTGAAATTCATCTTTTACCTCCAGCACATATCCCTTTGAATCTTTCTCTATCTGAGAGGAAAAATCAGAAAAGAAAAAATGAAAAAAAGGTTGAACCCAAAAAAATTCCTTCCTAATTTGGGTTAAATGAAGTATTTTTAGGAGGAAAGATAGAGCAAGTCTAAAGGAATTATGGTCGCAACTCCAACAGCCTGGATCAAGCAAGTCAAAAATTTGATCATGCAATCAAAAGAAATTCCAATGTGGGGAACTTTTCTTGGGTTTCCATGGGAGGAATTTGGCTTGAAACTCAAAGAAAAATTTTCTTTAAACGACTTTGAAATCAAAGCAGGGACCTGTGAATGGAAAACAGAAGAAACGTTATTTGCGGGAATGGGGCAAACTCCCCTTCAAATCAGCATTGAGCTCACTCCTATTCAAGGAACTTTTTCTCTTATTGTCCCTATAGAAGATTTCACCAAGCTCTCTTCATGGATGATTCATCCAAAAGTTAAAGAAGAGACTTTTTCGGATCCTTTTTTACAAAAAGGATTTTTTCATTTCATCGCTTTGGAAATGGCTTTTCTTATTGATCAAATGCAGTTACTAAGAGGACTCACTCCTAAGCTCATTGAGATGCCTCTTACTAAAGAAGAAGCTTACTCCATTGATATCTCCTTAAAACAGGGAAAAGAAACCGCTTGGGCTCGGTTGATCTTTCCTACCCTTTTTCAAACAAATTTTAAAAAACATTTTGCAAATGTACCCCTTCCTTCATTTCCTTCTAAATTCTATGATCAAATCGATGTCGACATCATGCTTTCTTGTGGTAAAACATCTCTTTTGCTTGAAGAAGCAGAAAAAATAAGAGAAGGAGATTTTATTTTTCTCGATCAAAGCTCCTATTCACCCTCCCTAAAGCGAGGGACATTTCAACTTGTTTTTAATGGAAGACCCTTATTTCAGGTGAAACTGAAAGATGAAAATGTTAAAATCCTCGATTATGCACTTTATTATGAGGAAAATGGAATGATTGATCCCCCTTTTGATGATGAATCTCTAGAAAAAGAGATCAATAATAATGCAAGTCAAGATTCCTCTGCTCAAGAAAAGCAAGAGCCTTCAAGTCAAATGATCTCTCCAAGTCAAGTTCCTATCTCTTTAAACGTTGAAATTGCTCGTTTAAAAATGAATTTAAATAAATTGCTCCAACTTAAGCCAGGAAACATCCTTGAACTTTCTGTCTTACCACAACAAGGGGTGCGTTTAGTGACAGACAACAAATGTATCGCAGAAGGAGAGCTTATCCAAATTGGCGATGTCATAGGTGTCAAAATTACCAAAATAGGAAACTAGCTTTCCTTTATGGATGATCAAGATTTTTATAAACAAAATACCCTTCCTCATCTTACTAAAGAGGGTTTTTCTTTTCCTATTCCAAAACAGATCGGCCCCTATAAAATCGAAATGCTCCTCTACAAAGGGGGCATGAGTTATCTCTATCTTGGGAAGCATTCTCAAAAAGGGATTTCTATTGCCGTTAAAGTTCTTTCCCCTAAATTCATGACCCATCCAGAAATGGTCCATCACTTTTTAAAAGAAGCTGAAATCATCGCTCTTACCGACCATCCCAATATTATCAAACTTTATGGCCAGGGAAAATGGGACAATGGTCTTTACATTGCGATGGAATTTATCCAAGGGATTTCTCTTAAGCAATTTATCATTCAACAAAATCTATCTCTTAAAAGTGCTCTCGATATTATTTTGCATATTGCCTATGCGTTACTTCATTTACATACCCATGGAGTGATTCATCGAGATCTAAAGCCTGAAAATATCCTTATTACAGAAAATGGTCAAATCAAAGTGATTGATTTTGGAATTGCTCAACTCACACAAGAAACAAAACATTCCCCTTTTAATTCCGAAGGACAATTTCTTGGAACTCCCAGTTATATGAGTCCTGAGCAAAGAAAAAACCCTCTAAATGTTACCTTTGCAACCGATATTTATGCTCTCGGAGTCATTGCTTTTGAACTCATTGTTGGAAAATTGAGTTTTGGATCTATTCAACTTTCTCTACTTCCCCAAAAACTCAGACCCATTATCGAAAAAGCTCTATCTTCTCTTGTCGATGAAAGGTACCAAGATATTGTCGATTTCATCACTGATATTTCTCATTTCTTAAAGAATGATGGGGAAAAAATAACAAGTCTACAAAATGAAGATGTTAAAGAAATCTGGAAACAGCTAAAAGAAGCGCATCAACAATTAATTCCTTCGACTCTTCCTAAATGGGACTCTTTTGATATTGGCTTAGCTCAAATTGAAAAAGACCCAACACTTGGGACCTATTACGATTTTTTTCGATTTGCCAATCAATCTTTTCTGATTCTCTTAGCAGAAATTCAAGAACATAAGATTCATAGTTTTGCTCAAATTGGTTTACTTAAAGGAATCATTTTAGCTCTTATCCATGAATTTCTCTCCTCCATTGAAAAACCTTTTGATCCTATTTCTTTTACAAGCTTACTCAATACCCTATTTTTATCTCTTAAAAAACCGTTTAAAATCAGTTTTCATCTGATCCATCTTATGCCCTTAGAAAATTGCTTTGCTTTTATCTCCTGTGGCTTTTCTCCCTTAGTGCATCTACCAACAGGCAGCCAAACCCCTCGCTTCCTTCACAATGAGAATACTTTATTAGGAGAGGACCGTTACACACAGTTTTATGAAACAGTTGAAAATTTTAATGAAGGAGATCTTTTAATTGTGCATCCCTTTGAGTCCAATGCAGACACAGAAAAATGCATCACTAAAATTCTTCCTTCTTCTACTCAACTTGCAGCTCAATCACAAGCAAAAATCTTATTCGAAGAGCTCATCAAAATAACTCCTCCATCTCTTGAGAAACCCCTCTCTCCTCTTGTATCTCTACAACGTATTATCTAACTCATCCTTTCGAAATAGTCCCGGGCGATGTTTTTTGACTCAATTGATTGTTCAAAATCTTTAACCCGCATTTTGTGTAAAATGATTTCGATTTCAGAATGGAGAAACGTTTTTCTTTTTTAAAGATGGGTAAAATTGACGCTTACCAATTAGACGACTGCTTCGTACCCATGCATATACAACAATTCTCCTACCATCACAAAAGGGTCTGTGCGTTCAACTGTGTAATTTCAATTTTACATTCCCAGTACATTAGTCACTCGATCTTCATAATAGAGAGATAGGTGGGATATAATTTGTAAATAGCATGACTTAATCTGACACTTATGGTAGATTAAACAAAAAACCAAAGGAGTGTCAAAAATGACAAACGATCAAAAAATTATCAAAAATAAA
>JANQJX010000092.1 GCA_028281425.1 Simkania sp. | reverse complement strand
TTATCCATTGAGTCGCGGGATTCACGGCATATTCTATGTGTGACAAGAAGCCGAGTCTGATTTAAAAAATAAGTTGGTGAATCCGCAACTCGCGTTAAATAGAACTGCTTAAGTCAGCTTATGCCAATTTCAATCATCAAACCCCAAATTGGTAGCAATTTGGAGTTTAACTCATAAATCGGACTTTTTACTTCGGAGTGCGAGGGGATTTTTTTATTATCCTAATTTTATAAACAATATTAAAAAAAGTAAGAAGAATAATAACTGGATAACAAACAGATACAATAGAGTGAATCATATGCATAATCATATCAAATCCAATATTAGTCATAGATGCTGTAATTACCAAAATAAAAAAACAAGATTTTTTATAGGAAATCCATTTTGGAAATAATTCTTTTGCAAGAATATCACTTATCGTCATTGTCAAGCTGATCACAGTCGTAAGACAAGCAAGCGCTACTGCTGCATTGGCAACAAGGCTTAATTTTGGCCCCAAGGTTAATATAGCTAGAAAGCTAATGACATTCTGCGGTAAAATATCTACTAAAGAAGCGCCGTATAATGCTGCTGTATACCCCAATCCAAAGTAAATCGCTCCAAGCAATAGGCATCCTAATATTCCCGCTTTCAGGGTCATTCCTAGTGCTTTTTTCGGATTATTGGGATAACGGATCGATATCATATTCCAAATGCCCGCAGAAAAAAAGATCGCAGCAATTAAATCCATCGTATCATATCCCGTAAACATTCCCATCCGAAAGGCTTCTCCTCGGCTAAAAGTAGACGGTGCTAAAGATTGATCAGAAGTCAATCCTTGATAGATAATAAGAAGTAAACATCCAACTAATAAAGGAGATAAAATGTATCCAAGTATCGTAAAAAGAAAACTCTCTTTATAACAACAAATTAAAGCAAAAGCAGTAAACAAAATAGCAAATAGAGTAAGAGATAAAAAGGGAAAAATAGGTTGCGTTGCTGCATAAGCGACCACTGTACAACGAGGTAAAACAGCGAAAGGGCCAAGGAGAGCTAAAGAAAACCCCATTAAAATAAAGCCAAGGACTTTTCCAAAACGAGTAAAAAATTCCTTCGAATGGCCGCAAAACAATGTAGCAGTGACTAATCCTAATAGAGGTCCACAAACTGCAGTTAGAATTAACCCACAAAAAGCCCAACCAAATTGAGCTTTGGTTTGTATCCCAATAAGAAGGGGAAAGATAGTATTCCCTGCCCCGAAAAACATCGAGAAGACCGCAATAGTAAGTGGCAGTAATTCATAATTAAAATGGGTTTTCATGAAAAAGCTTCAGGATCAACGAATATAAGAACTATAGCATGTATAAGCTTCCATGGATCAAACTTATTATAAATAATTATCTACTTTACCACTTTTTTTTACTAGCCCACATTTTTATGTTGTGTCCAAAAAATTTTCTTCCTCAATTGATTTTTATCTCTTTTCCATATAAAGTGTGCAAAAATTGAACTTTTAATCGTGAGGAAAGGCAGTTAAAAAAGTTTTCAAAAAATAAAAATTTTTGAAAAGTCATTTTTTTTGATTTATTTAAAACAAACATCTTTTTGGTTATTATGATTTTGTTATTTCGTTTTTTTGTTTTTTTCTTTCTTTTTACTTTTGGATTGTATTCCAATCCTGAAGATCCAGAAGAAAAAACAAATCATGTCAATGAAAGAGAACTTTTGTATGAACAATTTAAGGATGCTCATGAATGCCGTGGAAATCCAGAAATGTTACCAACAGAAGACATCCCTGATGGCCCTTATGAATCCCATCTTGAAAGAATAAAGGATAAATAAAAATTTGACACCACCTATGAATTGCTTAAATTAAAAAAATTTGGATTCAAATGAAAAAATGGTGGTAGAATCTGGATCTTTAAGTCGGTTAGCTTCTATTGCTTATAAGCTCTGGGAAAAAAGGGGACAGTTTGTTTTTAGGCTTTATCCTCGACAATTTATGGGATGTCCCAGTGAAACAGAGCCTGCTTATTTTTCTGGAGCTAGCGTAAAAATGATTCCAAAGTGTTCTAAAAACTTGTTTTTCTTTTCTCTTATTTGATAAAGTTTTAATTTTCTTCTATAGGAATTTTGTGAATCAAAAAAAATCTACAAATCACTTACGAAAAAATGTTTGGAAGGTGTTTGACCAAATTTCTCCTTCTTATGATCTTCTCAATCATATCCTCTCATTTGGAACCGATTTCTACTGGAGAAAGCAACTCATTAAACATCTTCCTAAAAAACAAAAAATCTATCTTCTCGACTTAGCAACAGGAACAGCTGATCAGCTTATCGCAATTGTAAAACATGCAAAGCAAGTGAAAAGTGCTCTTGGAATAGATCTTTCAGAAAAAATGCTTCGTATTGGTCAAAAAAAAATCATCGATAAGCCTTATGCTCATCAAATGACTCTTTTAAAGGGGGATGCAACCCATATCGCTATGGAAAATGCTTCGATTGATTGCATCACCATTTCCTTTGGAATTCGTAATGTGCTTGATACCAATAAATGTTTAGAAGAATGCATGCGTGTTTTAAAAGATAACGGACGCCTTCTTATTTTAGAGTTTTCCATTCCTAAAAATCGCTTGATTAAACTGTCTTACCTTTTTTATCTTCGCCACATTCTCCCAAATATTGGGGGAATGATCTCGAAAGATAAAAAGGCCTATCAATATCTCAATCAAACCATCGAGACTTTTCCACATGGAAAAGCCTTTTGCACGTTTCTTAAAAAGCAAGGTTTTGTTCATGTGAAAGCCTATCCAATGACCTTCGGAATCGTAACCCTTTATATAGGAGAGAAAGTGAGATGTCAAAATCTATTTTAGCCCTTAAAGATTGCATTGAAAAAAAGAAAAATGTCATATGTCTCAAACGTAAAAAAGTGATCTTAAAAGAAAAAAGTTTTTTTCTGACCTCTTTTAAAATTCCTCTTTTTTCTTTTGATCTCCTCTCTTTTTTAAAAGCTCAAATACTCTACCCCAAAATTTACTTCGAACTGCCTTTAAAAGATTTAAAAATAGGGGCTTTTGGAACAGCCTTAAGATTAGATACAGTTCCCTCCTTGATCTCTTCAGATTCCTCTCCCCGTTTTTATGGGGGTATCGATTTTTTTAAGCGAAAAGAAAAGACCTGGGGTGAGATCCCTTCTTGTTCTTATTTCCTTCCTCTTATAGAAATAGAAGCAAAAAAAGGCTCTTTTGTTTTAACGATGCATCAAGTCGATGACGAGAAAATCGATCAAAAGATAACGCAGATCATTTTTGAACTTCCCCCTTTAAAAGAACCTCTTAAAACCCCAACGAAAAAAGCCTTTTTTCCCCCTTATGACTCGTGGAAGAAAAATCTTGAAAAAACGCTTTTGTCTATTCAAAAAAAAGAGTTTGATAAAGTCGTTTTAGCTCGTAGCTGTTCTTTTCAATTTGAAAAAAGGCTTTCTCCTTTGGGGATTTGCAAAAAACTCCAAGGAAAGTCCCCAACTTCAACCCTTTTTGCGTTTCAGTTTTCCCCAGAAATTGCTTTTATCGGAGCAAGTCCAGAAATTCTTTATGAGAGAGATCTCAACAAAATTAAAACAGCTGCAATTGCAGGAACAAGAAAACGAGGAAAAACGGAAAATGAAGACCAAAAATTGCAAGAAGAGTTACTAAAAAATGACAAAGAACTCAGAGAGTTTCAAATCGTCAAAGAAGAGATCGAAAAACATTTAACCAAGCTTTGCACAGATTTTTCCATGCCAAGCCAAAATCAAATCATTCAAACAAAAACCGTTCAACACCTTTTTTGTCCTTTTAAAGGCAATCTCAAAGAAGGCGTTCAAGATATCGACCTTTTAAAAGCGCTTCATCCTACACCTGCACTAGGAGGTTATCCAAGAGAAAAAGCCCTTTCCCATATCCAGCAAGTAGAGACCTTTGATCGAGGATGGTATGGAGCTCCCATAGGTTGGATCTCAAAAGAGCATGCCAATCAAATCGTTGCTATCCGCTCAGCTTTAATCCAATCCAATCACTTAACTCTTTTTTCTGGAACTGGAATTGTCATAGGATCTGATCCCGAAAGAGAATGGCAAGAATTAGAAGATAAAATTTCTCAATTTTTTTTATGGAGAACCTAGGCTCATGAAAAAAAATAGAGCCCTTTTTAACGAAGCAAGAGCAAAGCAAATGATTGAAACTCTAGTTTATCAAGGAATCCGATATTTTTGTATTGCTCCTGGATCTCGCTCAACTCCTTTAACACTTGCAGTCAGTGAACATCCTTTAGCTAAAACATTTGTCCATTTCGATGAAAGAGGACTTGGTTTTCATGCTCTTGGTTATGTAAAAGGAGGAAATCACCTTGCTGCTATTATCGTAACTTCAGGAACAGCAGTGGGAAACTTGCTTCCCGCTGTTATGGAAGCAAGTCAGGATCATATCCCTCTTGTTTTGCTCACTGCAGACAGACCCCCTGAACTACGTCAATGTGGAGCCAATCAAACGTGTGATCAAATCAAAATCTTTCAAAATTATATCCGTTTTCAGGTTGATGTGCCTTGCCCTTCTTCAGAAACCAAAGCGCCCTTTATCGATACAACAATTGCAACAGCTCTTTCCTATGCTCTCTCGCATCCTAAAGGACCTGTCCATCTTAATTGCATGTTTCAAGAGCCTTTTTTCTCAGATCTACCTATAGAAACATCTCCCCTTTTTACAAGCACTTCTCCTTCCTTTTCCTATGAATTTACCCCAGGTGATAAAAACCTCAGTCTCCATCAAATAGAAAGCCTTGTCGACGATTTAAGCCGCTATGAAAAAGGGATCATTATTGTAGGTGCAATGCCTCACCATTTTTCAATCGATGCTTTATTTGCCCTTTCCCGTCTTCTTCAATGGCCCCTTTTTCCAGACATCTTGTCCCCTCTCTCTTCTTATAAAGAGACAGAAGGGATGATTTCTTACTTTGATTTGATTTTAAAAGCAGGCTCTTTTAACGAAGACTTTACCATCGATGCAATCCTCCAATTTGGAAACCGTTTTGTTTCAAAGAAATTGCTTGAACTCTTGGAAATTGTAAAACCAAAAAGCTATACATTAGTTACCGAACACCATGTTGGAGTGGATCCCACCCATTTGACAACTCATCGTATTGTTACAAATCCTTGGAAGCTCATCCAAGAGCTCATCGCTTACCTTCCAGGACGCTCTTTTTCTTCTTGGCTTGATGCCTGGAAAGAAATGAATCGTTTGACTGCAACTGCTCTTACCTCTTTTTTTCAAGAATACAAAAGCTTGACAGAAGCCTCTTTTTTCTACACGCTTTCCTCTTCCTCTTTAGAAGGCAGAGCCCTTTTTTTGGGCAACAGCTTGCCCATTCGATGCGCTGATATGTTTTTCAAAACGCACAAAAAATTAGGACCTATTTTTGGAAATCGGGGGCTTTCGGGGATTGATGGCAACATCTCAACAGCAATGGGCCTATCAAGAGGGGCACAAAAACCTTTGATTGCTGTTTTAGGAGACCTTACCTTTCTTCACGATCTCACCGCTCTAGCTCAGATAAAAAAAGAAAATTTTTCTGTTTTATTGATCATCCTCAATAATGATGGAGGAGGGATTTTTTCTTTCTTGCCTATTGAAAAGAAAAAAAAGGCTTTCTCTCGCTTTTTCTCAACTCCTCATGGTTTGGATTTAAAAAAGAGCGCCTCTTTTTTTAAATTAAACTACCAGCTGATTGAAACTCTTGATGAAATAGAAACTGCCATTGATGCTTTCAATGTAAAACCAAAAATGATTGAAATAAAAATCAAACAACAAGAGAGCGTAATATTGCAAAAAAAGCTTATCTCTCACCTCAAAGAGGTCCTTGCAAGCATCCCTTTTTTTATTTCAGAAAGAAGCAACTTAAAATCTCCAAAATGATCATTAGCGCAAAAGGAGATGCGATTTACCTCAAGCCTAACCCGCGCACATCTTTCGGGAAGGCGTGCGCAAGTGTTTTTCAAGACTTAAGACATTCTCGAAGGGATAAGTTTGCAACCTCACCTAAAAGAATTTATGGGATGTGTGAGTGAAACAGAGCCTGTGGATTTTTTTAGATTGGGCATACGAAATGCAAGCTCAAGAGAAAAAGATCTTTTAAATCATGATCCCCAGTCCAAGGCAGTCCCATGAAGAGAACTCAAAATCTAAATTTTTTAGATCATCCTTTGCTTTTGCCAACTGTGAATGAGAAAATCTTTAGAACCTATGAATCCTATCAAGATGAGAGAAGAAATTAGCGGGAGGAGGACTCGAACCTCCGACCTTTGGGTTATGAGCCCAACGAGCTAACCACTGCTCCATCCCGCGATCACTTTAAGTAGAACAAAAGTAGCAGTTTTCATAATTCATTTCAAGAAGTTTTGCTTCACAAAGTTTGACTCTTTCTTTGAGGCAAAAACTTTTGAATTTCTTGCCATGTTCGAGAAGAAACTCCTTTCATTTTATCAGCTAAAGCAACCCCCTTTTTTCCCTCCTCTTTAAGAAGAGAAGGAAACAGAAAAGACTTTTGCATATAGTCTTGAAGTTCATTCATATGCAATTGCTTGCCAACCCCTGCCTCTAAAAGATCCTTTACCAAGTGGATTTGAGTATGCATAAAAGGGCCAAATAGAACAGGAACACCCATTTTAGCAGGTTCAAAAATATCGTGTCCTCCAATACCCTTGACAAAACTTCCTCCAACTATCGTTAAATGAGCAAGCTTGTAACAGTAAGGTAAAATTCCTATTTGATTGATTAAAATCACCTTTTGATGTTTTTGATGCTTTTCTACTTGAGTCGATAATCCATAAGCAATTCCTTTTTCTTGAAGGATTTTTTCAACTGTTTTAAAACGTTCGGGATGACGTGGAGCAAGGAGCACTTTAACTTGAGGAAAATTTTTCCAAAGAGATTGAAAAATCGTTAAAAGAAGCTCTTCTTCTTTTTCATGCGTGGAACCCACGGTAACAATCAAATGTTTTTCATCAATCCCCAAAAGTTTTTTCCATTTTTCCTGCTCTTTATGAGAAATCTCTGGAGATGGAATATCATATTTTAAGTTACCTAAAATAAAAATCTTCTCAGGAGGTATTCCCAATTTTAAGAAACGATCTTGATAAAGTTTTCCTTGAACGTAAAGTCTATCGATCTTTTTAAAGAGAAGATCTCTAAATAAAGGAAAAAATAAATACCGCTTAAAAGATTTCTCAGAAATTTTCCCACTCACAAGAACCACTTTCCCCCCCCATTTTTTAACTTCACTCATGAAATTGAGCCAAAAATCCCCTTCAACAAGAACCAAAAGATGAGGACGAAAAGTTTTAACAAAAGAGCCGATAATCCAAGAAAAGTCAAAGGGCAAATAACAAAAAGCATCAGCTGATGGAATCAAGCTTTTTGCTTGCTTTTGTCCCGTCTTAGAAAGGGTTGAAATGATCAAAAAAGCCTCGGGATAATTTTCTTTAATATGGGGAATTAAAGTGGATAATCCTTTCACTTCCCCAACGGAAGGAGCATGCAGCCATATTCTAATTTTTTTCTCTTTTAAAGAAGCATCAAATCCCCTTTTGCTCTTTTTAAAACGCACAAAAAAGTTTTTTTTATATTTTCCATAAAAAAGAGTCTGCCATAGAACTTTGGGTAGAAAACACAAAAGCAAGAGAAAAAGCAAAAAATTATAGGGAATCCCTTGAAAAAATCCTATAACTGAATGCTTTGTTAAATTGAATTTATAAAAAATCATAAATTTGGAAAGTCCTAACCCATCACTTTAATACGATATTTATAAGTTTATTAGGGATAAATATGGTTTTAAGAACCTTCCTATTTAAATATTTGGCAAATTTCTCTTCTTTTTTAATGATCTCTAAAAGCTCTTTTTCCTTTTTTCCTCTGGATAAAGTTAACCGGCCTCGTAGTTTCCCATTGATTTGAATGATATAGATAGCTTGCTTCTCTTCAAAATAAAGGGGACTAGCCTTAGGATAAAGCTCATAAGTCATTGACTTTTGAGAGTGTGTTAAAATTTGCCAACACTCTTCTGCAAGGTGGGGAGCAAACGGATAAAGAGCTTGAGTAGCCATTTGAAGCCCTTTCTTGGGATATTTTGGCAATTTAATGAAAGCATTGACAAATTCCATGATCTTTGAGATTGCCGTATTGAAAAGCATTGCCTTAATATCTTGTTCCACCCCTTGAACAAGTCGATGAGCAAGTTTCATCGCTTCAAATTCTTCTTTTTCTACTACCCGATCTGAAATCACAAGTTGATAAAAGCGATCTAAAAAACGACGACATCCATTGATAGCTTGGCTATTCCAAAGTTTTTCTTTATCAAAAGGTCCCATAAACATTTCATAAAGACGCAAACTATCAGCTCCAAATTCTTCAATCATTTGATCAGGGGACACTCCATTGAATTTTGATTTGGACATCTTTTCAACCAGTTCAAAAACTTCTTGACCATTTTCCATTTGATAAAATTGTCCTTCCTTTTGGATCACTCTATCTGAAGAGACATACCCACCTCCTTCTAATTTATAAGACTTTGCAGTGACAAGCCCTTGGTTACGGAGGGTTAAAAAAGGTTCTTTTGTCGAAACAAGATTGAGATCATAGAGCACTTTATGCCAAAAACGGGCATAGAGGAGGTGCAACACCGCATGTTCTACACCACCTACATAAAGATCAACAGGCATCCAATATTTCTCTAAATCTTTATCCCAAGCGATTTCTTTATTATGAGGATCGCAAAAACGGAGATAATACCAACAAGAGCCAGCCCATTGAGGCATGGTATTGGTCTCTCGAGACCCTTTTTTTCCCGTTTTAGAATCGATCACATCCACCCAATGCGTTGCACTATCAAGTGGAGTACACCCTTCTCCTGTGGGCCTGTAATCGGCGATTTCGGGAAGTGTTAAAGGGAGTTCATCAAGCTCAAGCAAACGTTTTTCTCCTTCTTCAAAATGGAGAATAGGGATGGGTTCTCCCCAATAACGCTGACGAGAAAACAGCCAATCACGTAGTTTATAAACCACTTTTCTTTTCCCATACTTTTTTTCTTCAAGCCAACAAATGACTTTTTCTTTCCCTTTTTCCATTTCTAAACCATTCATGTCAAGATGATCACTATGGCTATTTATAAGAATCCCCCCTTTTGTCCAAGCGCGATGGCCTGAGAGAATTTCAATACGCATATCTTCTTCTTTGACTTGCCTTGGAACTTCATCTAAATGCTCTTTAAGATTTGGATCATAGATAGGAATCACGGGCAACGAGAATTTTTTTGCAAAATCAAAATCTCTCTGATCTCCTCCAGGAACACCCATCACCGCTCCGGTTCCATAGTTCATTAAAACATAATCCGCAATCCAAATAGGAATCAGTTCATCATTGACTGGATTTATCGCATAAGCCCCTGTCCAAACACCTGTTTTATTTTTATTAAGATCTGTACGTTCTAAATCACTTTTACTTGCTATTTTTTCTAGATAGGTCCTCACTTCCTCTTTTTGATCTTTTGTAGTCACTTTAGTCACAAGGGGATGTTCAGGAGATAAAACCAAAAAAGTCACCCCAAAAAGGGTATCAGCTCTTGTGGTAAAGACAATGATCGACTGTCTGGTTTGATTCTCTAGAAAAACAATTTCAACTCCTTGACTTTTTCCAATCCAATTTCTCTGAAGATTTTTGAGATATTCAGGCCAGTCAAGCTGATCGAGATCTTTTAAGAGTTGCTCTGCATATGCAGTAATTTTTAATACCCATTGACGAAGAGGTCTTCTTTCAACGGGAAAGCCCTCTTCTCGCGAAAGTCCATTTTCTACCTCTTCATTTGCAAGGACTGTTTTAAGTTTTGGACAATAGTTGACAAGAACTTTTGCCTCGTAGGCAAGCCCTTTTTCATAAAGCTTGGTAAAAATCCATTGGGTCCATTTATAGTAAGAAGGATCACTTGTTGTCACTTCACGGTCCCAGTCATAACTGAATCCAAGAGATTGCAGCTGCTTTCTATAGGTGTTGATGTTTTTTTCAGTGGCCATTTTAGGGTGGGTTTTTGTGCGCACGGCATATTGCTCTGCTTGAAGCCCAAAGCTATCCCATCCCATAGGATGCAAGACATTGAATCCTTTTTGTCTTTTATAGCGAGCTAAAATATCGGTTGCCGTATATCCAGTAACATGACCGACATGAAGGCCTGCTCCAGATGGATAAGGAAACATATCAAGAATGTAATATTTAGGCTTAGAAGGGTCCACTTTGACTTTAAAAAGCTTTTGCTCCTTCCAAATCTTTTGCCATTTTTTTTCAATTTCTAGATGGTTATATTTTTCCTTTTTCAAAAGGCAGTTCCTTAAAATTTGAGAATCTATTAAATTTTAACAGATTAACAGGTCAAAACGATTATCTTCAAGAACCGAAACTTCCTTTTTTTCTTAAGTTAAATATTTTTCACTCCATCATCACAATCAATATAATAATTAATTCTATATTCATAAAATATTAAAACCTAAAAAAAATAAATAGAAGAATTTTAAAATTTTTTGAGATATCTTGCAATAAATAATAAGAATGTTTACACTTATTAAACAAATATTTAAATGTCAAAAAATCAAATTCAGGCAATGAGTTCTTTAGATGAATGAAGCCCAAACTTATCGAAAAAATAAAATCAATCTAAGTGACTATGATTATAAAAATGATATTCAAAACCGACTTCTCTTATCTCATCTTTCTACAGATGAAATCGAAGTTTTAAAAGAAATTATATATATCCCCAACCAATTTCCAATTGCTCTTTTAGCCAAACAAATCGATAAATCCCTTAATAAAACTCTTGAAATATTAAATGCTCTTCTAAAAACTAATCTCTTTAAAATTGTAGATAGCGTAGTAGTGATCAATAAAGAAAAACGGAAATACTTTGAAAATCAAATGATAAAATTTGAAGAGAAATTCATTCCAGGAATTGAATTTATTCAAACCTTATTAAAAAAAGTTCCTATTCATATTTTACCTACCTGGTATCCTATTCCTCGAACATCCAATAATATTTTTCACTCTTTAATTGAAAAGTATCTCGAAACACCTCAAACGTTTCAACGCTATTTATCTGAACTCAACTTCAATGATGAGAAACTCACAGGGATTATCAATGCGCTTCTTAGTTCTCCGAAATATAAGATCTACTCCAGTCAGCTTAAAAAATTATACACCCTTAATGATGAAGAATTTGAAAAGCATATGCTTTACTTAGAATTTAACTTTGTCTGTTGTATTGTCTTCGAAAAAGTCAATGGAAAATGGGTCGAAATGGTCACCCTTTTTCAAGAATGGAAAAACTATTTGAATTTTCTCAAAAAAAGCAAACCCATTGAAATTGAAAATCAGTATCAGATCCAAAGACATAGGCCTCATGACTTTTCCTTTATCGAAGACATGTCTCCCCTTTTGGCTTTTGCAAAAAAAACTCCCCTATTTTTAGATTTGGACAACAAAGAGCGTTGGATTCTAGAAAAGCATTTTAAAGAACCTATCTCTGAACAATGTCTGCATTTTAATCTCAATACAAAAGAGGGGTTATTCTTTTTTGATGATTATATGAATCGTGTTTTGCAAAAACTCCTTTTTTTAAAACTTGCAAAGATCGAAAAAAAACAACTTATTCCTTCAAATGAGATCGGAGATTGGTTAACCCTTCCTTTGGAAAAACGGGCACTTACAACTTATAAAACAACCATCAATCGTTACCCTTTTTCTGAGTTTTCTCAAGAAATTTATACAAAACGCAATATTCATGAAATTGAAAATAGCATCATCCGTATTATCGATATGAACTGGGTCTTTTTTGATGATTTCTTTAGAGGAATCATTGCCCCAATTAGCGAAAAAAGCAAAATGGTTCTTAAAAAAACGGGACGTCATTGGAATTATACTCTCCCCGATTATACTCATGAAGAAAAACTTTTGATACGAAAAATCATTTATGAATGGCTCTTTGAAGGAGGCATGGTTGCAACTGGAATTTTTCAAGGAAAAGAGTGCCTTAAAATCACTTCTTTAGGCAAATCTATATTTGCATAATCTCTTCGCCATCTTTAGAGATAAATAAGGCTGTTTTTTTATGTTAAGCCAAACCTTTTCTCTTATCGATATACTGCGCCTTGTTACCTTGGTTTTTTTAGAAGGCATTTTATCTTTGGATAATGCTCTAGCACTCTCTCTTATTGCCTCTAATCTTCCCGCCTCAAAGCAAAAAAAAGCTCTTTTCATAGGTCTTGGATCAGCAATTGTGCTACGTGCTTTCGGCATCTTAGGAGCAGCATATCTCATTCAACTTTTTTGGATTCAACTCATCGGAGGAGGATACCTGATCTTTCTTTCGATCAATCATCTCCGCTTTTTCTTTTTTCCCAAACTCAAAAAACCTAAAAAAGGCCCTATTTCTTTCTGGAAGATTGTATTTTTCATTGAATTAACAGACTTTGCATTTGCGATTGACTCAATTTTAGCCGGACTTGCTCTCATCGGTATTGAATGGCATTCTTTCCATTTGCCTCCTAAAATCTGGATCGTCTATTTTGGAGGAATTGTAGGAATCATTCTCATGCGCTTTGCAGCAAAGTTCTTCATCTATTGCATCGAAAAATTTCCTGGACTTGAAGTCGGCGCCCATCTTATTGTCGGCTGGATTGGGATGAAACTCTTTCTAGAGGCTTTTTTTAAAGGATTTTTTTTTCCTCATCAAAAAGGAGTCCCTCTACCTCTTGATCTCCTTTTTTGGGGAGGAATCTTCTTCTTTTTCCTTTCGAGCTTTTTTTTCAAAAAAAAAGAGAAACCCTCACCTGAAAAGCTCGACTAAAAGAATTTCATCTACATTTCGCATCCCAACTCTTTTGAAAAGGCAAAAGAGAGTCTTTTTTGAGGTCAAAATTTGTCACCTTATCCTCGAAAATTTATCGGATGCATCGGGAAATAAAACATCATCGATTTTTCTAGAGTAGGCATACAAAACAGGGGTTAAGCCGTAAAGATCACTTAACACCTTGGGTCAAAATACTCCGAAGCATCCAAATGTTTTTTTCATGAACAAATAATCGCTTATTGATAAAATCAGCTGTTGCTCCATCGTTGAGCTCTTCAGCAATAGGAAGCTTTTCTCTTAAAAAGCAGACAAGCGTTTGACAGTCCTCAAGAAGCGTTTCCATCATTTTCATAGGACCTAAAAGAGCTTTTGCCTCTTTGATTAAACTCAGCTTAGAAAAACAAGAAAAAGAACCTTCAGGAAAAAATCCAAGGGCACGGATCCGTTCCGCTATTTCATCAATTGTTTTTGCAAGTTCTTCATACTGATTTTGAAATAAAAGATGAAATGAAACAAAACCTTCTCCGGTTACATTCCAATGAAAATTTTGTGTTTTGAGATAGAGCATATAATTCGTTGCCAAAAGAACATGCAAAATATCTGCAAGTCTTTGTCGATCTTTTTTTTCCAAGCCTATTTTTAAATCCAAAATGTCATTTTCCATCTTTTTACCTACGAGATTGTTTTTGAAATCACTCAAGCATTAAACGATCTTCAAGTTTGATCATACTAATTTTAATCATTAAATCCATAAATTTTTATTTCTACCCCGGGTTATCATCTATTTCGCTCACACATCCCATAAATTCTTTTAACGCGAGTTGCGGATTCACCAACTTATTTTTTAAATCAGACTCGGCTTCTTGTCACACATAGAATATGCCGTGAATCCCGCGACTCAATGGATAA
>JANQJX010000220.1 GCA_028281425.1 Simkania sp. | reverse complement strand
CCACACAATCGACTTTAAATTGTTTTTCGTATTGTCTCACTTGCCTTTTCATATTTTACCTCCAAGTAAAATTTTATCCATTTTACCTGTATTCTTGGTATCTATCAAATGGTAGCAAGATCACTATCATTACGAACAGTTAGCAGCCACTCAAATCCCCGACCACCCAAGATCAGAAAATAACTATTTTTACCAAGCAGCGCGATCCGTCCTTATTGCAGCAATGAAAAAGAAAAAAGAAGAGAGAAACTTTAAAAACACATCACTCGTTCATTGGCTCTCTACTGAATCAATGGATCAGCTTGCTCAAGATTTATCCGAGACGCCTGCAGCTGTCTATTTAGATCCAAGAGGAGAAAGAACGACCCATTCTATCCGTACAACGTTCATCAATGCGATGCGAGGTTTTGAAGTGTTACAGGATACAAATTCTCCTTTTTCAATAAGAAACTGGGTTCTCTCTCCTAAAACAACCGACGAGTGGGTTTTTCTCTCCTCGACAACAGAGCAGCGCGATCAGCTGAAAGTTTTGCTTTCTGTTTGGATTTCGGTTGCGATCAATGCTCTTAAAGCCCGCGATCCAAATGCAGATAACCAGAAGACGTGGATCATCATCGATGAGTTGCACGTTCTACAAAAGTTAGGACCTCTAGCTGGCGGACTTGCCGAAGTGCGCAAGTACAACGGTTGCCTTGCCATTGCAACACAGAATTTTTCCCAACTAGATAAACTCTATGGCCGCGATGAAACCAGCTCAATGATCGACTGTTGCGGAACGAAGGTGTGTTTTCGGCAAGGCGATGCGTCTATTGCTAAAGGGATGTCAGACCTATTTGGCAAAAGAGAAGTAAGGGAAGCCCAAAAAGGCAAATCATGGGGAGCAAATACAATGGGAGATCGAGAAAGCAAGTCAGAAGTTGAGAAGGAAAAATATACCGTCTCTCCAAGCTGGATTTTAAGCCTGCCGAATAGGGCAGCATACATCAAACTCCCTGGAGATTTACCTGCGGCAAAGGTGAGATTTGCCTACCTTTCCTTAGAAAAGAAAGTCCCTAGCTATCTTCCTCGCTATGAAACTTAATCAATTTTAAAGTAAGCAAGTCGTTAGATCTCGTTTATCGATCCCGAAATAGCTGGGACTTTTTTAAACCGCAGCCCAGACCATGTTTGGTCAATAGAGCAGATTGCTACTCCTTTAAATCCATATGATATTAGAAACTCGGCTATAATATCGCGATTGATTCCTAGATGAGGAGAAGCTTTGGGATAGGTGATCCAAAGCGCTACGGTAGGTTTAAGCTGCAAAACATTTTTATCGAGAAAATCTTGAATCTCTTTTTTCGATGAAGCGAATAGCTGAATGATATCAGCTTCTTTAACGGATGCGTGACCTTTTACTTCTTTATAGCTATCTGGAGCGTGAACAACCAAAACCTGCTTATTATCCTTGATGCCTAACTTTTCTTTTATGCTTTTCATGTAATACAGATGATCAGAACTGGTAATTGTTTTAGCTATACATAAACCCTAACGAAAGGAAATGTTTTATGTCAAAGTTGGAAGATTTTGGACTTGACTGCATTTTTCTTTTGTTGCCAGCTATCAATGCCTACCACCAGTTGTTACCCCCAAGTGTACCAAACTTGCACCGTGATTCAAAAACTAAACTTATCAAATGATTTTCCATTCTTATAAGCGTCACAGGCTTGGAAAGTTATTGAACAATACTTGAATAACGCCCCAATTTATGCTACGTTATTCAAGTAAAGTTGAATAACTACCTAGGGGAAATTTTTTGAGAAGCGGCAAGAAAATCACACAAGAAACTGGTTATAAATCATTTATACCAAAATCTCTTCCTCCTAATCCTCCAGTTCAGGTAGAGAATGAGATTCAGCACCTGCTAACAGATGCCAATATTGCAATTGGCAAAATGGATACTATGGGCTATTTAGCCCCAAACCTAGATCATATCATTTTAGAAAGAGCCACATGCTCTGTTTTGTTGGGATGTCCAATAGATTCTTTTCAAACTTTAGATCTTCGAGAATTGATTGCCGCCAAAAAAAAATCTCGTGCAAGTCTTTAAAAGGAGGCTTTGCCTCCATGGGCCCTCACTTGGAAACCCTTTTTGTCTTGGGCATATTTCATTTAATTTAGCCGCAAAATTTGTAAATTCATCTGAAAAAACGGAGGTTTCGAAAAGATAAGAATTTTTTTTGTGTAAGGTGAGTGATAAACTCAAGTTGAGGCAGTCCCATTCATGGAGTGATTCCATATTTTTTTAAAATAATATTTCGGTGTAAAGAACGTTTGATCGATTCACTTTCTTTAAATATCCCCTTTTTTAAGATTCTTGAGGCTTGATAGTGTAAAATGATGCTTTCTTTTTTGCTGAAGGAATGATCGTAAATTTCACAATATTCAGCAGGAAGAGGGAAAAGAGAGAAAGGATCCATTTTTAAGAGAGCATTTTTAAGAGCAATTTGATCCCATGAGCTTTTTTTGTTTTTAATCAACTCTTGATTTTCTTTTCCCCACAGTTTTAGGAGAATATGACTATTTTGAGTATTATTTAAATAGATCGTCCCACTTAAGATTTTAGAGGGATTGTTAAAGGGAAGATCAAGAATACGCACCCCAATATCACAGGTTAAGGTTTCAAATAGAATAGGTTTTTGCAAAATGATTGCATCCGCATCGATCCAAACAATAGGTTTTTGATGTTTTTTTAACATCTTTAAAAGAAAATGAGATTTGTAAGAGCAATTTTCATCCCATCTTCCTTTAGAAACGATCGGAACAATGTCGGTTGAAAGGCCAAGTTTTTGACAAGAAGCAATCAAATGTTTCACCTCTTTTTCATATACATTATCTTGAGTATAAAAACTCACAAACATCACATTCATGAAGTGATTCCATATTTTTTTAAAATAATATTTCGGTGTAAAGAACGTTTGATCGATTCACTTTCTTCAAATGATGCCATTTTGGAATGAATGGATTGATGGTAAATTGTATGCTTTAAGATGCGTGAAGCTTGATAGTGTAAGATTATGGGTTTTTTATTTAAGGGTTTATCGTAGATATGTCCATATTCAGGAGGAAGAGAAAAAAGGGAAAGAGAGTTCATTTTTAACGAAACATTTTTGAAAACTTCTTGATCCCATACTTCTTCTTTTTGTTTTTGAATGAGCCTTTTGCATTCTTTTTCCCAAAGAGAAAGAAAAAGATGGCTGGTTTGAGTGTGATTGATATAGATGGTATTGGTGATGATTTTAGAAGGATGATGAGTTGGGAGGTCATGGAAGATGCAAGCGCCAATATCGCAGGTTAAAGTTTCAAATAAAACCGGTTTTTGCAAAACAATTCCATCTGCATCGATCCAAACAATAGGTTTTTGATGTTTTTTTAACATCTTTAAAAGGAAATGGGGCTTGTAAGAGCAATTTTCATCCCATCTTCCTTTAGAAACGATTGGAACGATATCGGTTGAAAGCCCAAGTTTTTGACAAGAGGCGATCAAATGTTTCACCTCTTTTTCATATCCACTATCTTGAGTATAAAAGCTCACAAATATAATATTCATAATAAAAAAATTTTATGTTGAAATCATCAAACTTCAAGATTTGGCATTGTTGTTTTTAAAGTAAGATTTTCTTTTAAAAGAGGAGCAACCTCAAGTTTTAAAAATTCAAGCACTTGCTCTTTTGAACATCCGATAAGATTTTTAGGGGTTAAAATAGATTTAAGCTCTTCCTTTGAAAGTCCTATGTCTTGATCTTTCGCAATCCTTTCTAAAAGATCCTCTTCTTCTCCTTCTTCTCTTTTTTGTTTTGTTGCAAAAAAAGCATATTGGCGTAGTTTTTCATGAATCGTCCCTCTTTCTTTTCCTTTAAGAGAAGCAGCTGCTAAAATATGTTCCATTCCTAAAAAGGGAAGTTGCTTTTCTAAGTGCTTTTCCATGATTTTAGGAAAGAATTTAAGTCCATGAATCACAGTTGCCATGAGATTTATAATGCTATCAGCTGCAAGAAAAGCTTCGGGAATGGTCAGTCGCCGATTTGCCGAGTCATCTAAAGAACGTTCAAGCCATTGCAAAGAAGCGGTATAAGCAGGGTTATTCCAAAGACTGATGATATAACGGGCAAGAGAACAGGCTCTTTCTAAAAAGATAGGGTTTCGTTTGTAAGGCATTGCAGAAGAACCCACTTGCATTTCTTGAAAGGGTTCTTCGACTTCATTGAGATGAGACAAAAGACGCAGATCGGTCGCACACTTATGAACGCTAGAAGCAAGAGAGGCCAAAACATTGAGAAGGCGTACATCTTGCTTTCGAGTAAAGGTTTGGCTGCTGATGAGATAGAGTTGATGAAATCCCATTTCTTCAGCGATGAGTTGATCTAGAGCTGCCACTTTTTTTCGGTCTCCTTCAAAGAGAGCTAAAAAAGAGGCTTGGGAGCCAACCGCTCCTTTGGCTCCTAAAAAGGGAAAGGTATGCATCAGATAAGAAAGATCTTTGAAGTCATGGAGAAAATCCTGAAGCCATAGAGAGACCCTTTTTCCTAAAGTTGTCGGTTGTGCGGGTTGAAAATGGGTGAACCCCAAACAGGGAATTTCCGCTGTTTTAAAAGCTAAATGATGAAGTTTTTCAATTAAGATGATGAGTCTTCCTTTGATGAGTTTGAGTCCTTTTTGGATTTGTATCAAATCCCCATTGTCCATGACATATGCCGATGTTGCTCCGAGATGGATAATTCCTTTTGCTTTAGGACACACATCTCCATAAGCAAGAATATGAGACATCACTTCATGACGCATTTCTTTTTCGTAAAGACGCACTTTTTCAAAGTCAATATCATCAACGTGTGCTTTTAGCTCTTCGATTTGATCAGAAGTGATAGGAAGCCCGAGTTTTTTTTGAGCATGTGCGAGAACAACCCAAAGATGTCTCCAAGTTTTATATTTTTGATGAGGAGAAAAAATTTGTTTCATCTCATCACTGGCATAACGGACTGTTAAAGGTGATTGATACTCATTCATCAAAATAGGCTTCCTATTTCTTTTAAGAGTTTTTTGATTGTTTTTTTGTCTTCTTCAGTCGGTGAAAAAAGATCTTCTTTTGTTATTTTTAAGACTTGATTTAGATGTTTTAAAATCGAGGCTTTTTTATTTGAGCTTCGTTTGTCTTTAGGGGGTAAAGGGAAAGATTGACGTAATTTTTCTAGAAGCTCCTTTTTATTTTCTCCTTGATAGGTTTTGATGAAGGAAATTTTCTCTTCTTGTGAAATGGCACGGCTCGACAAACTGTAGATAGCTTGGCGGGGCATTTCATCGAAAGTTGTATGCAATGTAGGAGGGAGAGAAGAGAAGAGTTCATAGTAGAGTAAGAAATTATAAGGAGTTTGTCGATTTCCATAGGTATTGACAAGCCATGTGCTGAAGGCGCCTTCTTTATATTTTTTGAAAAGCTCTCTTGCTTTTTTGATGCGCGATCCATGTAAAATGATGGCTTGGCTACTGATCGACTTGATTTCAGAAGTCAGTGTTTTTAGAAGATCTAAATCAGGAAGAATATGAGCTTGTTTGGTTTGATATTTTTCTAATAATAATTTTAAGCTAGCGGTTTCTTTTTCACTTATTGAAGTGATTTGAAATACCCCTGAGAAACTCGACAACTCTCCTGAATTGGAGCGTTTCACAAGGGCATCTATTTTTTCTATTTTTTGAGTTTTAAATCGTTTGGCTAAGGATATATTTAATTTAGACATGCTTTTTCAGGTGTCAAACCGCTTGACATTTTGGTTAAAATTTCCCGGTTCAAATTTTGGAAATCTTCTGTTGCACGACTTTTAGGGCGTACTTGAAAAACAGGTTTTCCAAGAATTGCAGCCTCAGAAATTGCAATATCTCTTCTCACTTTTGTCTGCAATAATTTTCCAGGAAAGGTTTGTTCGATCACTTTTATAAAATCTTTATTATGTTTTCCACGCATATTCCAAAAAGAAATAATCACGCCGATGAGGTGAAAGGGATGCCTTTCCGCGATATAATGCATAAAGTAAGAAAGGCGTTGCAACCCTTTAATACTATAAAATTCAGGAGTTGTGCAAACCAAAACATCGGTTGCGGCAATCAAAGCCGATTCGGTAAGCCAACAAAGAGATGGGGGAGTATCGATAATAATGATATCATAATCTAAAGGCTCTAGGCTTTTTTTGAGTTTTTCATGGGAATAGCGATCCGATGCTAAAGAACCAGTCACTTCGACCCGTTCAAGCCAAGTGTCAGCAGGAATCAAATCGAGTCCATCGATAACATTTTTTAAGATGACATCAGAGATTTTTTTTCTATCTTGAAGAACTGCTGCCATGCTGTCATAATTATCGGGGTCAAAATTAAGACCTGCTGTTAAATTTGCTTGGGCATCAAAATCGACTACAAGCACACGGTTATTTTCTTTTGCAAGCAGGGCTCCAAGATTGAGAGCTATCGATGTTTTAGCAGTGCCGCCTTTAAAACTACAGACGCTGATGATATTCATAAACTTATCTTAGTAAGAAGAGGTTAATTCTTTTTTTCTATATTCGAATTGAAGTTTTTTTAGAAGGTTATTGAGCTTAAGTTCCCCATGCAAAATATTATCTCGAGTACGCAGGCTTACCGTTTGATTTTGAACTTCTCGGTCCCCAGTCGTTAACATGTAATTGATTTTAAGCAATTGGGCTGTTCGAATTTTTTTACCCATCGATTCTCGAGAGTCATCAATATCACACATTAACCCATGTTCTTGAATGGTTAAAGCTATTTTTTTTGTATACGAATGATGCACTTGAGCAACAGGAATCAAACGGATTGGAATAGGGCTCATCCATAAAGGAAATTTTCCAGAAAAGTGTTCGATTAAAATGGCTAAAAAACGTTCAAGAGACCCAAAAATAGCACGATGAAGCATAATAGGTCGTTTAAGCTTTCCATCTATATCTTTATATTCAAGGTCAAAATTTTCAGGAAGAGCCATATCGAGTTGCAATGTTCCACATTGCCAAGCACGTTCTAATGCATCGTAGATATGCAGGTCAATTTTAGGTCCATAGAAAGCTCCCTCCCCTGCATTGATTTTATAAGGAATTCCAGTCGCATCAAGAGCCTTTTTAAGCGCTTCTGTTGTAAGGAGCCAATCTTTATCGGTGCCAATAGATTTTTCGGGGCGTGTTGAAAGTTCAAAGGTATATTTGAGTCCAAACGTCTCATAAATCTCTTTAACGAGATCAAGGATCTCTAGAATTTCATTTTGAATTTGATCTTGTTTCATGAAAATATGAGCATCATCTTGATGAAAACTTTGAACGCGAAAGAGTCCATTAAGTGCACCAGAAGGTTCATGACGGTGGACATGCCCCATTTCAGCAATCCGAAGAGGAAATTCTTTGTAACTATGAGAATGGGTTTTATAGTAAAGCATACATCCAGGGCAACTCATAGGTTTGATGGCAAATTCTCGCTCTTTTGAAACTTTTGAAGTGAACATATTTTCTCGATAGTAATTCCAGTGCCCAGAGCGGACCCAAAGCTCTTTTGTTAGCATTTGAGGCGTTTTGATGATTTGATAGCCTCTTTTGATATGAAGCTCTTTCCAAAAGGACACCAGCTGGTCCCAAAGAGCGATTCCACGAGGATGGAAAAAAGGCATCGCAGGAGCTTCTTCTTTAAAAGAAAATAAATTGAGCTGGGATCCGATAAGTCGGTGATCCCGCTTTTTAGCTTCTTCAACCCTATGAAGGTAGGCTTTTAAAAGCTCTCGATTTGGAAAAGAGATGGCATAAATACGCGTTAGCATTTCATTTTTAGCATCTCCTCTCCAATAAGCTCCTGAGGTTTTTAGCAGTTTAAAAGCTTTGATTTTTCCAAGATTAGGGAGATGAGGACCTCGGCAAAGATCAAAGAATTCTCCTTGCTTGTAAGCCGTAATCGAACTTTTTGGGTCAAAGCTTTCAATGAGTTCTTTTTTAAAACGATTCTTTCCAAA
>JANQJX010000219.1 GCA_028281425.1 Simkania sp. | reverse complement strand
TATTGCAAAATCTCTTGGACTTTGCTTTTTAACTCTGCTTTTTTCTTTGCTTGCGACTTTATTTCAAAGAGGATTTTGCATGTTTTTTGGTCAATTATTGCCATTTAACTGGAGAAGTGTTTTGACCGACTTTATTTTTATGCCTCTTATCGATGCTTTTTACGCTTTTTTATGGTTTTCTTGTCCTCTTATCCTCTACACTTATTTGCGGAAGCAATCTCTTCGTTTCCTTATCTTCAGGCAAGAACACAAAAAGAAAAAGAAATTCAGTTAACAATAAAATCTTAAGTAAGGAATCTTTAATGGATCAACAACCTAGTTTACCTAAACTTCTTTTCTCTCGTCTGACAATGATTGCCACTCTAACAGCCCTTAAAGTAGGTCATCTCCTTAAAAAAGGGTTTGGAGAGCAAATGGAATTTTCCACAAAAGAAGGACGCCACAATCTTGTAACCGAGTGGGATAAAAAAGCAGAAAATCTTATTCTGGAGTCGATTCAAGCCCATTTTCCCGACCATGGATTTATTACAGAAGAATCTGGTGAAATTGGCGATATTAAAAAAGGAATTTCATGGATCATTGACCCTTTAGATGGAACGGTGAATTTTTTTCATAAAATTCCTCAATTTGCCGTTAGCATTGCAGCTACTTTTAAATCACAAGTCTTAGCTGCTGCGATCTACAATCCGATCATGAATGAGCTTTTCATTGCTGAGAAAGACAATGGGGCTTACCTCAATGGAAACCCTCTTAAGGTCACAGAAACGGCTGTTTTAGATTCTGCGATTTGCGGAACAGGTTTGCCCTATAATACACATGAAAACCCCCTTTCTTGCCTGGACCATTTATACCACTTTGCCAAAATGGGGATTCCTCTCCGAAGTATGGGATCAGCAACTCTTAATGTTGCTTATGTTGCAGCTGGCCGTTTCGATGCATTCTGGGATGTTTCCTTGCAATCTTGGGATCTTGCTGCGGGAATGCTCATTCTCGAAGAAGCAGGAGGGAAAATAAGTGATTTTGAAGGAAATCCTCTTGATCCCACAAAAAGAAGTTCTGTGATTGCCTCCAATGGAATCTTACATGATCAAATTCTTAGAAAAATAAAAAAAACAATAGACCAATCAGAAAAAAAATAAGATGAAAATTTTAGATGGAAAAGAGCTTGCGCATCAAATTCAAGAAAAACTCAAAAAAGAAATCGCCCATTTTAAAACACGAAAAATAGGCATTGCGTTTATTCTTGTTGGAAACAATTTAGCTTCTAAAACCTATTTAAAAATGAAAAAAAAGCGGTGCCTTGATTTGGGTATAGAGTCTAAAATTTATGAGTTTCCTTCTTCAATTTCAGAAAAAATCCTTCTCGATCAAATCGACTTATGTAACCACTCGAATGCCATTGATGGAATTTTAGTTCAACAACCTCTGCCTAACCATATCTCAATACCAAAAGTCTTTAATGCAATTGCTCCAAGTAAAGATGTCGATGGATTCCACCCTCTAAATATGGGAAAACTCCTTCTTGGTCAAGAAGGAGGATTTATTGCTTGCACTCCTCTTGGCATCATGAAAATTTTAAAACATTATCATATCAATCCCAAAGGGAAACATGTTGTCATTGTTGGAAGAAGTGATATTGTAGGGAAACCTCTAGCAGCAATTTTAATGCAAAAAAAAGCGTATGCAAATGCAACAGTCACAATCGCCCACTCTCAAACCATTCATTTAAAAGAAATTTGCCTTTCAGCTGATATCTTAGTTGCTGCCTTGGGAAAAGCCCTTTTCATTAAAGAAAATATGGTGAAAGAAGAAGCTGTTGTTATCGACGTCGGAATCAACCGTCTTGAAAACAAAAAACTTGTTGGGGATGTCGATTTTGAGCATATCAAAGAAAAATGTAGCGCAATTACTCCTGTCCCAGGAGGAATTGGGCCTATGACAATTGCGATGCTTCTTTCTAATACTGTGGAAAGTTATCGTAGGCGATGTATTACTTAGTCTTATCTTTTTTTCTTTTTTTTTCTGCTTGTCACTTTAAAAAGCCTTTTGTCACTCATTTTAAAGGTGTTGCACATACTCATGCTTATCAGATTCAAATCGGCCAACTTCTTTCTCAAAAAGAAAAAAAAACAATCACCCTTCTTATCAAACAAACCTTTGATGAAGTCGACACCTTTTATAACCATTGGAATCCCCATTCAGAGCTTTCTTTTCTAAACCGCTTAAAAGTGGGAGAAAAAATGAAGCTTTCTCCTTCCCTTTTAAAATTGATTCAAAAGGCAAAAGAGGCCACCCTTTTGACCCATGGTCTTTTTGATCCCACTTTAGGGAGCTTTATCAAGGAATGGAAAAAAGCTCTTCAAAGAAAAGAGCTCCCTAAAAAAATGTTAAAGTTCAAATCAGGTTGGCATCTTTTTCCCCTCCAAGGAAATGTAATATATCGTCTTAGTCACACCTCTCTTCTCGATTTTGATGGACTCCTTAAGGGATTTATTATTGATATGCTGATCAATGCCTTGACCGATAAGGGATATTTAAACTGTTATGTGGAATGGGGAGGAGAAATGCGAGGAAAAGGAAAACATCCCTCAAAGAGAGATTGGCAAGTACAACTCGCCTCTTTTAACAATACCATTGTTACCTTATGCAATGAGGCTTTAGCAACAAGTGGCAATGAAGAACAATATTTCGATAGCCAAGGAAAGCGCTACTGTCATATCATTCACCCTAAAACAAAAGAGGCTGTGGGTTTAAAAGCTGTCTCTGTTAGAGCTCCTACCTGTCTTTTAGCCGATATCCTTGCAACGGCTCTTATGACATTTGTAAATGCTAAACAAGCCTTCCAATTCTTAGAAGAGAATAGGAAAGATTTTAAAGATTGCACGGTTTGGATTCAAGCAAAAGAGCATGCCCCTTTTTTGATCTGGAAAAGTTAAATTGCAAGCAATTCCTTCACCCATATTTTTTACGCCACCTACGCTGAAAAGACTTGCGCGAGTGTTTTATTGGATGTCTCAGAGAAACAAAGCATGTAGGTTTTTCTAGAGATGGCATGCGAAATGCGGGCTAGATTTCAATCGATCCAAAGGGGTGATGCAAGAGTCTCATATTGGATGAAATATTGACGATGGAGCACTACTACTCCATAATATCTGACAAAGGATCATTTTTTCTAGCCCAATAAAGCTAAACGAAAAAACTTTTAAGAATTAGCAACACTCCCATTACAAGCTAAAAATCTTGAATTAAAGAGAGTTTTATTTTGTTTCATTTTCTGAAATCCATCCATCATACATGTGGTAAATGCATCACTCATGTCTTCTGTATATTTAGGAAAAATTCCTTCTCTCTTGTTCGTGAAGCTTTCCCAAATGTGTACTTTGTTTCCACAAGCATTTCCTTTTACGCCAAGATCTCTTCCATCTGTTTGCATCGCTTTATAAAAAATCTTCTCTGGAGAATACCCCCATCTTAAAAAATCTTTACATGTAGGATTTGCTCTTTTTCTTGGTTCTGAGATGCATTGCCACATGTTTCTAAACATTCCTTTGAATCCCTCTTTTTTAAAAGGTTTGACAGTGCAGTACTTCCAAAATTGTCTTCCAAAAATTGTTACCTGTGCATGTAAATCCGATTTCTTTTGAGCCCCTATTTTTATGTCATCTCGACGGTCAGACACTGCACATGCTAGATTTTTTCCAATACATTGTTTTTGATTATGGATTTTTCTAGCTTGGTCAAGATAAAAATCATGACATACTTCGTTATTAATTTGTGAGTTATAATGATTTCTTATTCTTAAGCGTTGCGGCTTATCAATCGTTGCAAATAATCCTCCTACTAAGATAAAAATTATGGAAAAAGCGCAAGTGCAAACCTTAAAGGTAGATCTACATTTTGAGAATCTTAATTGACTCTCTTTTTTTGGAGCTTTCAAAACTTTAGAAACCGTTGACTGTTTTTTTTTGCTTCCTTCTGGAGAAGCTTTCAAAACTTTAGAAACCGTTGACTGCTTTTTTTTGCTTTCTTCTGGAGGAGCTTTCAAAACTTTAGATCCAATTGAGTCACGAAAAGAAGAAACGTTTTGCTGAGAATTTCCCGGGAAAGCGTTATGAAAAATTTTACAAATGTTTAAGAAAAATCCTTGAAAAGGATAGACCTTCTTAAATGTGTATCTCTTAAACATTTCTAAAAAAAAATAGCTATTCTCTTTTAGAGAACTAAAAAAGGAACGGGCTATTTTTGTCATCTTTGCGATAAAAGATGTTTTTTGATCGGACAAAATATAAGAACTCTCTTGAAAAGGTTGTTGAGTTACAAAACCCACAGAATTTGACATAAATTTTTCCTTATAATTTCTTTTACAAAGATGATAACAAAATTAAACATTATTTTAAATGATAAAAAATATTTAAAATAATGTTTAATTAGAAAATTATATTCATGTGAAAGTTTCCCAAATAAATAGAGATAAATTCTTTTTTAACTCCAACTTATCATTTAGCCCCTGATTATGGCCCTAATCCACAGCTCGATGCCTTAGAAAAGGGAAGGGTTTAGATTGTGTCAAAGGTAAAGTAAAATACATAGCAAAAGGGACGATAAAGTGCAGAGGTTAGGTAGACTTATGGAAAGAAGC
>JANQJX010000195.1 GCA_028281425.1 Simkania sp. | reverse complement strand
TGATTCCTGAAATCCATAATTCTAATGGAATTGTTCGCGCTGCTGCTGAGAGATTTGCCGTGAACACCCCTCTTCAAGGAACGCAGGCAGACATCATTAAAATCGCCATGGTTCGCCTTTATAAAAAGCTTAAGAAGTCTAAAGCTCATATGGTTCTTCAAATTCATGACGAGCTTTTTTTTGAAGTTGCCGATGACTATATCGAAACATTAAAAGAGATTGCTCAACATACGATGGAAACGGTTGTTTCATTAACAATTCCACTCAAAGTAAACATTGCTGTTGGCAAAAATTGGGAAATGTGTTAGCCTTAAAAAAAATAGCAGTAACCGGGGGTATTGCGTCAGGCAAAACCACTGTATGTCGTCTTCTAGAAAAGCACGGAGCTTATCGAGTCAGTGCTGATGAAATCATCCATCAGTTGTTAAAGACAAACACAAAGTGTAAGCGTGAGATTCTAATTCTTTTGGGCTTTGATATTCTCACAAATGGGGAAATCGATCGACAAAAAGTTGCATCACATGTATTTCATAAACCAAAACTGCTCCAAGCGTTAGAAAATGTACTCCATCCCCTTCTGTTTGATGTTATCGAAAAAAGATATCAAAAGGTCAAATACAATAAATGCTACACCTGTTTTGTGGTTGAATTGCCCCTTGTACAAGAAGTGGGAAAGGAAAGAGCATTTGATTTTATTCTTGCGATTAATGCAGATGAGAACCTTTGCATTCAGCGATTTTGTGCTTTAGGATTCGAAATGGACGATTATATAAATCGGATGAAAAGGCAATGGCATGCAAGCGAAAAATCCAAAAAAGCTCATGCGAGCATTTGGAATAATGGTGATTTAAAACAACTTGAAAGACAAGTGGAGAAATTCTACCTCCATAAACTCAAACCCTATCTTGATTAAGGAGTATTAAGATCCATGAACCAAGAAAAAACCCCTGGAAAAGAATCTACTAAAGATAAATCAGGAAAATTACTCGTCTCTCCTCCTTCTATGAATGGACATCAAAAACGAAAACGGGAACTTACGGTTACGAAAATCGCCGATTTACAGCGCATGAATATCGATGAATTGAGCCTTTATGCGAAACATATTGGACTTAAAAATCTAAGTTCCCTTACCAAATCACAGATGGTCTTTGAAATCGTCAAGCTCAAATCGGAAAGTCCCGATGAAATTCTTGTTGGGGAGGGAGTTTTGGAGATCCTTCCCGATGGGTTTGGTTTTTTGCGTTCACCAAACTACAATTATCTTCCTTCTGCTGAAGATATTTATGTTTCACCTACTCAAATCCGCCGCTTTGATTTAAAAAAAGGAGACACTGTTTATGGGACGATCCGTTCTCCTGAGAAAAAAGAAAAATACTTTGCCCTTCTTAAAGTCGATCGCATCAATAATAAACTTCCTGAAAAATCTAAAGAACGTATCTTTTTTGCGAATTTAACTCCTCTATTTCCAACAGAGCGCCTTGTTATGGAAACAGGAAAAGAGGATATTTCGATGCGTATTCTCGATCTTGTTGCCCCTATTGGCAAAGGTCAGCGTGCGCTCATCGTTGCTTCTCCTAAATCGGGCAAAACGATTTTGATGCAAAATATTGCGAATTCGATTGCTGTCAATCATCCAGAAGTGACTTTAATTGTCCTTGGAATCGATGAACGTCCTGAAGAAGTCACCGATATGAAACGTATTGTGAAAGGTGAGGTTGTCTCTTCTACTTTTGATGAACCTCCTGAGCGTCATATTCAAGTTGCCGAAATGGTTTTGGAAAAAGCGCGTTGCCTTGTCGAATATGGCCAAGATGTTGTGATTCTACTCGATTCGATGACTCGTTTTGCTCGTGCTTACAATACGGTGCAGCCTCATTCGGGTAAAATTTTAACAGGGGGAATAGATGCTCACTCTCTTCACAAACCCAAGCGCTTTTTTGGAGCAGCACGTAATATCGAACATGGAGGCTCTTTAACAATCATTGCAACAGCAATGATTGATACAGGGTCTCGTATGGATGAAGTCATTTATGAGGAGTTTAAAGGGACGGGAAATATGGAACTTGTTCTCGATAGACGTCTTGCTGAAAGGCGTATTTTTCCAGCCATCGATATCATCAAAAGTGGGACACGCAAAGAAGAACTTCTCTATCATCCCGAAGAATTAGAAAAAATTTATCTTTTACGTCAAGCCTTATCCGATTTAACCCCTTTAGATGCAATGAATCTTCTTATGAATCGTCTGAAAAAAACCAATACGAATGTTGAGTTTCTTCTTTCAATGAAAGATTAAAAAAATAGGTTACTTTTTTTTTTTATTTTTCTACCATTCAAAAATAAGTAGAAATGGCAAAAGGGGGCTCTTTTCAATAGAGCTTTAACCCGCATTTTACACCAACCCTGGAAGGGGGTGTACAGACTGTTTTCAGAAACGCCAAGAAATTCTCGAGAGATAAGGGTTACAACCTTGCCAAGAGAATGTATTGGATGTGTGAGCGAAACAGAGCATGCAGATTTTTTCAGGGGTGGCGTAAAATACAGGTTAGCTTCTATTTTACATGCCCCCTTTTTCGAAAAGAGATGCAAGCTGGTTTTATCAACATAGGACTGTTTTTTTATTGAAATTTTTTGAGAAGAGGCTCAAATTAAAAAAATTTCAGCTTGCAACAATTTCAACATCAGGTGATAGAAATCGAAAAGAAAAGTAAAACACTTTTAATTATTACTTCTGCAAGTGGAGGGGGACATCTTCAAGCAGCTAAAGCAACAGCTGCAAAAGCTTTAGCTAAAGATCCCGATATTAAAATCATACAAAAAGATCTCTTAATTGACTTTGTTGGGAAACGTTTTGGTAAATTTTTTGTTCATCTATGGAATGCTTCTCAAAAAAAAGGAAATTTAACGGCTCTAACCTTTCTCTCAAAAAACATTCGTGCTGCTGATTTTTTTTTTCATATCAGAATACTTTCAAAAGTTTTCCCGTTGCTTCTCAAAGAGGATGTAGACCAAATCATCGACACTCAACCAGTTGGGACTGCAGCAATCATTAAAGCGATTAAATATGCATCTCGCATCACAAAAAAATCTCTTAAATTAGAAAAAATCTTAACTGAATTGCCAACAAAAAATACCTTTCATTTTTTTAAACCTATAAAAAATCTCTCTAATACAAATCGTTCTTTAATCCGCCTCATTACGACAGTTCCCCTTCTTAAGCCCAATCAAAATGCAGATGCATTTTGGGAAAAATATTGTGGTCTGAAAGAATCTGATGTCTCTTATGAAAATTTTCCTCTGCGCAAGAATTTTGAAAAATATCAAAAACTTCTTAGTCATCCCTTTCAAAAAATGCAAGTTGAGATCAAGGTAAAAAACTCTCTTGAAAAATCTCTTATTGCAGATACCCTTAAAAAAGGAAATGCCCATACTGAAATATACCGAAACAAAATGGTCCTTATGATCGAACCTCAGGATCGTGTTTCTACGATTCTTCTTGGAAGTCAGCCTACTGAAGAAGCAACAATTAAGTACGTAAAAATTTTTATCCAAATGGTAAAATCAAGCCAACATAAAAGTCTACGCCACTTTCTTTTTGTGTTTTGCAATCATGATGCGATTCATCGAGGAAGCTTGCTAAGGCGTTTGCATGAAATGATTCAAAAGGAAAAATTTTATCCTTCTTCTTTAAATATCATCCCTATGTGTTTTCAAGATGATGAAGTGATCGCTCCTCTTTATTTTCGCAGCAATGCCACTTTTACTCGATCAGGAGGGATGACATCTATGGAATTAATGGCGCTTACTCGAGGAAAAATTTGGATTCATTCAGAAATCAAAAAAAAAACAAAGCATTTTTCAAAAGGGATGCCTTGTTGGGAACAGGGGAATGCTTACTACCTAAGAGCAAAAAAAGGAGCACAATTTATTACGCCTGAGACTTTTCCTATTTTCTGTCGTTCTTATTTCAACTGAAGTTAAAAAGGTGAAACTTCGTTTTTGAGCTAACCCGCATTTCGCATGCCCCCTATGAAAAATCCACATGCTCTGTTTCTCTAGGACATCCAATCAATTCTTTTAGAGGCCTGCCTTGAACTGGAAGATCATTTAGACGATGATTTTCCACTTTAAGACAGTTCCTTTCACATTAAAAATAGCACAAACCGATCCCAATCACGGAAGTGAATATAGTCCCAAACCTCAACTGGATGACGATTGACAAGCTGTGAAAATCCTGAGACATATTTAAGAAGGTTTTTCTGATGTGCTTCAAGTGAAAGACGCTCTTTTAACCCATTCATAAATTTATTCCACTTGAAAGGGCTTTGTCTTATTTTTATAAGCCGATTTTTTAATTCATAGTTTGAAAAAATGTATCCTAGAAAACGGAGAGGATGTACTTTACGAATCTTTTGCCCTAACTTTTTCATCTCTCTTACCCGTTTAAAAAGCTCCCATAAGTCCAAATCCGCCATGTTTTTAATCAACTTCCTAATATTATGACGATCCTCTTTTGTCAGTTCAAGTTGATAAAAAAGTTCAGGGCTATATTCTAGGGAATAAGTATTGTCACGATAGGAGCTCTTTTGCAAAAATTTAATTTGGGAAAAAACAGCGCTCTTTTTTTTCTCTGAATTTATAAATTTTTCAACAAATGTTTCTCTATCAATAAAGATGGAGTCCCAATTTATTTCTTGCTTTATGTTAAAAGCTATTAATGGGAATGTCGTGACTAGTGCTAAAAAAATTCTTACTATGAATGGAAATATGCGATTCATCATCAACTCCTCAGTTGAATGTAGGAAGAAATAAAAAAGGATTAATAAAAATATTTTTTTAAATCAAATATTTTATTTTTTGTGGTAGAGTATAAAAAAATGATTTGAAAAATAATCCGAAATTTTGCATGTAGAAAAACGAAAGACCGTTAATTTTGTGAAACCATGTGATTAATCAGGAGAAAATAATGAAGAACGTTCCAAAATCAACTTGTAGTTATTTATGCCCAAAGTATATAGGACTATCGTTTGGAATCGTGTGGGGAATCGCGATTCTTTTAACTGGCTGGATTGCTATGTCAGGATGGGGTTATTCTTTTGTCGAGATCATGTCATCTATTTACACTGGATATCGCCCTTCTTTTATCGGAGGAATTATTGGAGGCATCTGGGGATTTTTCTTTGGAGGCATTATTGGGGTTGCCT
>JANQJX010000181.1 GCA_028281425.1 Simkania sp. | reverse complement strand
GCCCTTGGAATTGTGCTGTCAGGAGGACATACTTTTTTAGCTAAAATTGACTCAATTCAAAAATATACCATCCTAGGATCTACTGTTGATGATGCCATTGGAGAAGCTTTTGATAAAGTGGCTTCGATGCTCTCTTTGCCTTATCCCGGAGGTCCTTGGATCGAAGCCCTTGCTAAAGAAGGCAACACTGAGCTTTATCCTTTTAAATCAGGAAACGTTAAAGGCCACCCTTTGGACTTTTCCTTTAGTGGACTTAAAACACAAGTTTTGTATACAACTCAAGGAAAACAAAGACTACGCAAATCCTTTTTCCCCATTTCAGAGCAAAATAAAAAAGATATTGCTGCAAGTTTTCAAAAAGTAGCCCTTGAAGATATTGTAGAAAAAAGTTTTAAGGCCTTTCAATCCTTCCCTTGTAGAGCCCTTTACTTAGGAGGAGGTGTCACCAATAATGCGTTTTTGAGAACACTTTTTAAACGCAAAAATTTTCCTGTTCCTCTCTATTTTCCCCCACAAGATCTTTCTCTTGATAATGGAGCCATGATTGCTGGACTTGCTGCATATCTTTACACCCTAGGAGTGTCATGTTCTCCTTTTGAGATGAAGGCATTTCCAAAATTTTCTGTTTCAAAAAACAAATAAGGCAAAATATCAAACCTATTGAATTTCTTCTTCTTATCTGATATAAGATGTAAAGATCAAGCCTTAAAAGTTATCAAAAGGATTATAAAGATGGCCAAAAAAGGTGCCCGAGAAAAAATTCGCCTAAAAAGTACGGAAAGCTCGGAGGTATATTGGACTTTTAAAAATAAACGGAACACTCCAAATAGAATTGAGCTTAAAAAATTTGATAAAAAATTACGTCGCCACGTTCTTTTCAAAGAAGCAAAGTAAGCTTTTTTTGCTTTATGCTATTTGAACTTTCCATTGCAAAGAAATATTTAATTCCCAAAAAAAAACAACTGACGCTTTCTCTCATCGCGCTCATGTCTATTGGAGTGATTTCTCTTGTTGTTTGGTTGATTCTTGTTTTTTTATCTGTCACCGATGGAATTGAAAAAAATTGGTTAAGTAAGCTTACGTCTTTGAATGCTCCCCTTCAAATCACTCCAACCGATGAATATTATCATTCCTATTACTATCTTATCGATGAAATCAGCCATAAATCGGACTATGAAAAGAAAAATATCAAAGAAAAAATAAAAGCGCCATGTGCAGACCCTTATGCTTTTGGAAAAGATATTGCGATTCCCACCTACTTTCCAGAAAAGGATCTCGATGAAACAGGTAAACTTAAAGATATTATAAAGATCGCATTCAATTCGATTGAAAATATAGAACTAAAAAATTTAAAGCCAATTGCTGAAGATTATGAAATAGGAGGGGCTCTTTTAAAATTGCATATGATTCGTTCCCAAAATGATTTTTTCTCTTTAAGAGAACATCCGATGCAAAGTTATTTAACTCAAGCTTCATACATCCAATCTTTTTCAGAAAAAAATCCTTTTCTTCCCGATTTAATCGAAACCCCTCGCCAGATCGATCTCAATCATTTGATCTATTTAACTCAAATCGAAAGTGATGCAAAAGTCTTGGATAAAACCCATACTCTCAGAACCGCTCAAAATAAGAATTTTCAAAAAAAAATCAGTTCGATTCTTGGAAACATCACAATTAAGCGGATGAAAAATTCTAAGGGCTCTCTTTCTTTTCTTGCTCATTTACTTCCTGAAAACACCCCTCTGCGTGCCTTTATCTATAAAAACCGGGGAAAAATTTCCTATCTTCTCTTTACAAACAAAAAAAAACCAAAAGCCTCTTTTTTTGAAAGTGGCTTTGTAAGGCGGGAGAAAAACCAGTGGATTTTCATATCTGATCAAAATCAATCTTTTAAATTAGACTTCTCAATCCCCCTCTTTTCAGAAGAAACTCTTTCTATGAAAGCCTATTTAAAAAAAATTCCTTTTTCAGAGATTGACTCTTTAAACGATATCAAACTTTTTGTCTCTTTCAAGTTTCAAAATCACCTCTTAGAAGGAACGATTCCTTGGAAAGATCTCGAAATAGAAGAGGCTAAACCTCATGTCGTTTTTAAATCCCCCCCTAAAATCTCTCCTCCATGGCCTTATCGTCTCAAAGATAAAATGGTTTTGCCTCAAGAAAATAAAGGGGGAGCTTCGATCCTTTTACCAAAAAATTTTCAATCTAATCGAGTGAAAATAGGAGATAGAGGCTATTTTTCCTACCAAGCTTCGACAACAACAAGTGCTCTTCAAGAACAGCGTCTTCCAGTGACCGTTGTGGGCTTTTATGATCCGGGCATTATTGCTATCGGAGGACGAATGGTTTTAGCTTCTCATGAAGTCGTTCAATCGATGAATCATGCAAGTGAAAGCCTAACTTTTGATAAAAACATGAAAAATGGGATCCAAGTATGGTTTCCTCATATTGATCAAGTTGGAGAAATAAAGGAAAAAATTGAGGAGAATTTTCGTAAAAGAGGGATTCTTCCCTATTTTAAAATCACTCCTTATTACCAGTATGAGTTTGCTAAAGATCTTTTAGGACAGTTTCAAAGCGATAAATATCTCTTTACCTTAATTGGAATTATCATTCTCATTGTAGCTTGTAGTAATATCATTTCTTTACTTGTGATTCTTGTAAATGATAAGAAAAAAGAAATTGCTATTTTAAGTGCCATAGGATCTTCCAAAAAAAGGATTGCTCTTATTTTTACGTTTTGTGGCGGATTTATGGGACTTGTAAGCACCCTCATCGGAACAGTTGCAGCTCTTATCACCCTTCATCATATCGATGCTTTAGTTCAACTCTTAAGTTTTCTGCAAGGTCATGAAGCTTTTAATTCCCTGTTTTATGGGAGCTCTCTGCCAAATGATCTTAGCAAACGCGCTTTAATCTTTATCCTCATCGCAACTCCTTTAATCTCCCTTCTTGCTGGATTGATTCCAGCTCTTAAAGCTACAAAAATTCATCCCTCCAAGATCTTGAGGTCGGAATGAAGCCTCGCCTTCTTTTATCTGCAAAGAAAATTTCCAAAACATATAAACACCCTTACCCTTCTAACATTTTAAAGCAAATTTCTTTTGACCTTCATGAAAACGAAAGCATTGCGATTGTAGGTCCTTCGGGTGTTGGTAAAAGCACTTTGCTTCATATTTTAGGAACTCTAGAAAAGCCTTCAGCTGGAACCCTTGAAATTATGGGACAATCGATTTTTTTTCCAAATGCTCATCTGATTAGAAATCGACATATCGGCTTTATATTTCAAAATTTTAATCTTTTAGAAGAATACTCTGTTTTAGAAAACGTCTTGCTTCCTGCTAAAATCGGTGGCTATCCGACTGGAAAAAATAGGCCAGTTTTTCATCAAGCAGAAAAACTTTTAGAAAAAGTGGGTCTCTCTTCTCACAAACATCATTTCGCTAAGCTTCTTTCAGGAGGAGAAAAACAACGTGTTTGTATTGCTAGAGCTTTTTGCAATAATCCCGATGTGATCTTGGCCGATGAACCCTCTGGGGATTTAGACCAAGCCAACTCAAAAATGATTCATGAATTATTACTTAACTTTACTCGAAACCTAAATAAGGGTTTGATGATTGTCACTCACAATATGGATCTTGCCAAACTTTGTGAGAAACAATATCAACTCTTAGAAGGCCACTTGACTTCCATTTAAAAAGTCAGGTACCCTTAAATGCTTTAAACAATCATGCGATAGGCAAACAATATGGAGATTTTAGTGATTGGTGCTAGCTATGTGGGTCTTGTCATAGCAACTTGCTTTGCCGAAATGGGACATCATGTCGTCTGCCTCGATAAAGATCGTTTAAAAATTGCAACTTTAAGCCGTGGAAACCTCCCTTTTTATGAACCTATGCTTCAAGAGCTCATTGAAAAAAATCAAAAAGCAAAGCGCCTCTTTTTTATTGAAGATTATAAAACAGGACTAAAAAAAGCCAAAATTTGCTTCATTGCTGTTGGAACCCCTTCACAAAAAGATGGGTCAGCCAATTTAAGTGATGTCAAGGCCGCTGCAACATCTATTGCAGAGCATATGAAAAAGAAATTACTTATCGTCATGAAATCTACCGTCCCTGTTGGAACATGCAAAAAGATCCAAAGATTGATTGGAAAAATTCTTTTAGAAAGAAAGGTTCATGTTCTATTTGATGTGGCTTCAAATCCTGAATTCTTAAAAGAAGGTTCTGCTGTTTTAGACTGTATGAAACCCGACCGTATCATCATTGGCTCTCATAGTGAATGGGCGACCTCTTGCCTTAAAGAGCTCTATTCTTCTTTCACTCTCAATCGGGATCGTATTTTTATCATGGATCTTTGTTCTGCTGAAATGGCAAAATATGCGTCCAATGCTATGCTTGCAACACGGATTTCTTTCATGAATGAACTTTCTGGACTTTGCGAAAAAGTAGGAGCAAATATTAAAGATGTCCGTTTGGCAATGAGTGCTGATAAAAGAATTGGAACCCATTTTTTATATGC
>JANQJX010000167.1 GCA_028281425.1 Simkania sp. | reverse complement strand
AATTGCACAGTTATTTTCCCTCAAGGAGGCGTAGCATAAGAGAAGTCATTTTTTCAATTTAAAAAAGAATAAAAATTCATTAAAGATAGGAGTAGCTTATGAAAAAATCCCCTCATCGTTTTAAGCATGAACAGAAAAAAGCAATTCGAAAAGCTCAACAAGAAGCAACGGATCAAAAAACAACAGGCCAGCTGAGTGAAAAACAAAAAAAAACTTATCTTTCTTCTCCTCGTAAAGTAAAAATTTCAAAAGCAAAAATTGCATCTAAACACAAACACCATATGACCTCTCCTAATGAAGTGACTTTTCAAACAGAACCTGAAAGCATTCATCAAGAAGGAGAGTATTGGATTCGTAAAGTTCAAAAAAAAACCTTAACCACTGCAAATCAGCTTCAAAAAAAATTACAAAAATTAAATTTTTTAAAGAAAAAAAAATAATCTAGAAATTTTCTCCTTAATTTTGTAGCATTTTTAATGCTATATTAAATAAATTAAATAAAAATTGTTTTGCGTATTGCACATATTTCGGATCTTCATTTTTCTAATTTTTCTTTTAGACTTGATCAGTTTTTTTCTAAAAGATGGTTAGGTAATTTAAATTGTATAATCAATCGATCAGATGTTCTTTCTACAAAGCGCATCTATTCATTGATAGATATATTTAAAAAGCAGAAAATTACAGATGTGATTGTCTCCGGTGATCTTACAACGACCTCTTCAAAAGCTGAGTTTCAGCAAGCCTCTAACTTCATAGAAAAACTCAAAGCAGAGGGTCTTTTAACCTACCTCATTCCAGGAAACCATGATCACTACATACCCCATGCTTATAAAAAAAAGATTTTTTATCGCTATTTTCCCTCAAAACAAAGTCATGTTCTTACTTATAACTTAAAAGATGAAGGAGTCACAGCAATAAGATGGAAAAATCGATGGTGGCTTGTTTTAATGGATACGACTCTTTCAACCTCTTTTTTTTCTTCAAATGGCTATTTTTCTCCCTTAGTTGAAAAACATTTTTTAAACCTGCTTAAAGAAGTTCCCCCAAATGAAAAAATTCTTCTTGTGAATCATTTTCCCTTTTTTCAACATGATCAACCAAAACGTCGCCTAAAAAGAGGGCATATTTTAGAAAAAATCATTCAAAATCATCCTAAGATTCAGATCTATTTGCACGGGCACACACATCGTCGTTGCATTGCTGATTTAAGACAAAATCGTTTTCCTCTCATTCTCGATAGTGGCTCTACAGCTTATCGTTTCGGCTCTTGGAATCTTTTAGACTTAAACGAAAATAGCTGCTTTTTATCCTGCTTTAACTGGGAAAAGGACACATGGATAGAAAAGGAAACAAAACTTTTCCAATGGAACAATTGACACCCTCTTCTCTAAAAACAAATCGGACGGATTTTTAGAATAAATAGAGAAAGAGACTGTCTTGAACTGAGGTTTTTTGAAAGGATTAACCTATATTTCTTACCAACTCTTTCGAAAAGGCATGCTTGAGTGTTTTTTGAGGCCTAAGAAATTTTCGAATGGATAAGTTTGCAGTTTAACCTAAAAGAATTTATTAGATGTATCGGGAAACAGAGCATTTTGATTTTTTATAGGTGGCGTAAAATATGGGATAAAGCTTGATTAGATAAATAAATCTTTTATTGATAAGCTGAGATTTTTAGGTTAACCAATTCTTTTCCCAAATGAAAAAGAAACTCCCAAAAGAGATCGAAAAAGAGGTCAATCAATGGCTTGCCCCTCCCTTTGATGCAACAACACAAGAAGAAGTTAAATACCTCATCGACCATGATCCTAAAGCTCTCTTTGATGCTTTCTATACCAAAATCGCCTTTGGTACAGGAGGATTACGAGGAATCATGGGTGTTGGAACGAATCGACTTAATCGTTATACAATAAGAGCATGCACTCAAGGACTTGCCAATTATCTTCTGAAGCAACATCCAAACGCTCATTGCTCTCTTTTCATCAGCTACGATTCTCGCCACCATTCCCGTTTTTTTGCAGAAGAAACCGCACGCGTTCTTGCCGCAAACGGAATGAAAGTCTATTTGACACACAATTTGCGCCCTACTCCCTTCGTCTCTTTTGGACTTCGCTATTTCAAATGCAGTGCAGGAGTGATGATCACAGCTTCTCACAACCCCCCTGAATTCAATGGATATAAAGTTTATTGGGAAGATGGAGCTCAAGTTGTATCTCCTCATGCCTTAGGAATCATTGAAGAGGTCAAAAAAATTAAAGACCAAAACCGTATTCCCCTTATCGATTTACCCCACCCCTTAGTCAAAGAAGTTGCAGATCAAGTCGATGCTGCTTACATTGAAACCCTTTTCAAACTGCAAAACCATCCTCATGATAACCAACTTTTGGGATATCAGGTAAAAATCCTCTATTCCAGCCTCCATGGTGCAGGCAAAACTTTGATACCAAAAGCTTTAAACCGATGGGGATTTACCTCTCTTTCTTTTGTAGAAGAAGAGATGTCTCTTGATGGCTCTTTTCCCTCTCTTCCTTCCCCTAATCCCGAACAAAAAGAGGCTCTTCAAAGAGGGATAGATCAATTAATAAAAAATAAAAACGATCTCTTCATTGCAACAGATCCCGATGCTGATCGCCTTGGTCTTGTTGTCTATCATGAAGAAAAACCTCATGTGTTAAACGGCAATCAAATCGCCTCTTTGATGCTCTTTTATCTCTTAAAAACACTCACCTCTCAAAAAAAATTGCCTCCAAATGGAGCTGTTGTCACCACAATTGTCACAACAGATCTTTTGGGTTTAATTGCATATCATTTTAACATCACATGCGTTTATGTTCTCACTGGTTTCAAATATATTGGAGAAAAAATCCATCTTTGGGAAAAAGATTTAGCAAAAAAGAATTTTATTTTCGGTGCAGAAGAATCCCTTGGGTTTTTATATGGAACCCACTCTCGTGATAAAGATGCTATCATCACTGGATGTCTTATTGCCGAAATGGCTTTGCAACAAAAAAAAGAGAAAAAAACGCTCGTTGATTTGCTTAGAAATATCTATCAAATCTTTGGGATCTTTAGAGAAAAACAACTCAATATTTCTTTTAAAAGTGGAAAAGATGGAAAAGAAAAAATGAGCTCTCTTATGGCACAATTACGCAATCCAATACCAACTCACATCGGAACTCTTAAAGTTATTGTAGTTGAAGACTATCAAAATAAAATCAAACGAAACTTCATTTCAAATCATGAAGAAAAGCTTTCTCTCCCAACATCTAATGTATTGATTTTAATCCTAGAAGATCAGAGCAAATTCATCATTCGCCCTTCGGGAACAGAACCCAAAATCAAAATCTACGGAATGATCAGCGTCCCTTTTAAGGACCCTATTGAAGAAACCTTTAAACAATGTGATGCTCTTTTAGATAAAAGACTTCAAATCATTAAAAACACCCATTTCACATGAAAAGGGCTCTCATTACAAACACAATATCTACCCCCTAATAACGCGCGCGTTTTATATCCATAATTTCTTCGGCCTCAAAAAACACTCAAGCATGCCTTTTCGAAAGAGAGGGCATGCGAAATGTGGGCTAAAGGGAAAAATAGCCCAACTTTCGCAAAATTTAACTTAAGTCACTAAAAATGAACGTTCCACTTTCCAAAGACACTACAAAATCGATTGGGATTTTTGTGGGAATTTAA
>JANQJX010000078.1 GCA_028281425.1 Simkania sp. | reverse complement strand
TGCGAAAATCAGAAAACCATCTTTCAGGAGTAAATATGGAATGGATTCCTTCTCGACTTATCGCTTGAATTATGTAAAAAACTTGCTCATCGAGTGTTATCAAACCGCCAGCTGAAAAAAGGTCTCTGTGCTCTTTTTCAAATGCTTCATAGGAACGTTCTTGGAGTTTTATTGCAAACTCTTGGTCGTCCAAAATACAGCCGAGTTTTCCGAAGAAATCTTTCGAGTCTATGGAGGTCTCTTGTTTTAGCTGCTGTCTTACATCTTTTAAAGAAAGCCCTCCTAAAGCTACCAGATCATTGAAATCATCCGCTTTTTCTTCCTTTGGGATGGGGATGTTGCTAAAGCTGGGAACAATGTACGAAAAAGGAGGATCTATTTTCTTGAGGGTGTCTTTAGCGGCTTTGCTATCGTCAAGAGCGAGTTTAATCTTAATAGATGGGTATTTTTTCCGAATGACGGAAATAGCAGCAGAGATGTTTCCTGCTGACCCTACTGAAACGATAGGGAACTGTTGTTCTAATGCTTCCCAAACAGTCACAGCTGTTGCTAGCCCCTCTGCGATGTATACTGGGAAACTGTCTTGCAGGGAACCCAAAACAAAGAAATTTTCCGAGCAAGGATGCCCTTTTAAAAAGAACTTGCCCTGTTCGTTGATAAATTGCAAAGTTTGTAAATGACCATCAATGTCATAAAAGGGAACTACTATGGAATGATTACCTCGATCGTCTTGACCGAATCAAATGCCAGGAGGAAAGGAAATTTTCTTTTTTGCGAGATAGGGATGGTTGCCTTCTTTAGCACATTTGTCCCATCTTTCTTGAGGAGAAAGTGTAGAGCTTTGTGAGAAAGCTTTTTGTGATGGTTGTCTTAAAGAAGTTGATTCTTTCTTGCGGAAGTTGTGCGATTGGAAATAAGAGGCCAAGTTTTCTAAGGCTTCTTGAAAAGGGATGGACGTAGCTTTTGCGTAGAGATCAATGAGGTCTCCCCTAACCCCGCAATTGTGGCAAATATATAAGTGGTTATCTTGACTGATAGAAAGACTTCTTTGATTGTCCCCTTGATGAATAGGGCAAAAGTCTCGCACTTCATTGCTAGAGATTTTTGGGGAGCTTTTGTGGTAACCAATGAGTCTAAGGATTTCTAGTGGATCTATTTGTTGGTTGAGTTCTTTAGCTTCAACTTGAGAAATTACTGTCATTATTCTGCTTCTTATAGTCGTTTTGGCTCTTATTTTAATGGGGCGTTTTTCTAACAAGGTATGAAAATTCGGGATTCTCTGGAAGGTTTTTTCCAGTAGAGTCCACAGAGTTCATTTTTGATCGAGAAAAAAAGCTGGTAGCAGCTTTTCTTAAAGAGGTCTTCTATAAACACTTTTAGCCATTTTCCCCATGTGGATTTTTGCTTCTTTTGTAGGGAAAACTTTTCAAACATGGTTTGAAATAAATGTATGTATTGATTACATTTAAGCCAATGAAGTCATTTATGTCTTTTTTATTAAAATATTCGAGGAATTGTATGGCTAGAAAAACAATGGGAGATAACCCTTTGGATCAGTTTATAAGCCCCAATAAAAATGAGAAGCGCAGTGTTGAGTCAAAAACAGACTCACAAACTAACCGAAAGGAAAGGTTTTCTATTCAGATTTCTAAATCTGTTTTAGAAAGAGCGAGGAATGCAGTTTTTTGGGTGCGTGAGTTAACTCTTGCCCAACTAACACAACAAGCATTAGAAAAGGAACTTAAAAGGCTTGAAGAAGGTTCTGGAGTTTTTGATGCAAAAACAGGAAAGCCAATCAAAAAAAAGGGAGCCCCCTTTCCTCAGAGACAAGAAGCCTTAAAAAGCGGAAGGCCCCTTAAAATGGATGTATAAATTATATTTATTGTATTGGTGATAATGGAGAAAATATGGGTATTTTTGCGATAGTAAACCAGAAGGGGGGTAGCGCAAAAACGACTACAGCCGTGAATTTGTGTGCTAGCTTAGCTGTAATGAAGAAAAAAGTTCTTTTGATCGATCTTGATCCTCAAGGATCTGCAACGAAATGGTTAGGGCACTCAAATGATAGAAAAGAGCTTTTTAATGTTTTTACTTGTAATGAATCTATTAAGATTAATGTATTAAATACATGTATTAAAGGGTTTAATGTTATTCCTTCTAGCTCTTGGTTAATTGGTGTTGACAAGGCATTGGCCTCTGAACTTGGCGCCGAAACGATTTTAAGGAAAAGTTTAAGTAAGGAAAAGTCCCATTGGGATTTTGTTTTTATTGATTGCCCGCCATCTATGGGTATTTTATCTTTAAATGCGCTTGTAGTTGCGGATAAAGTTTTAGTTCCTCTGGAAACTAGAATCATGGCGTTAGATGGTCTTGCACAACTCTTGAAGACTCTTGAAACAGTTAAGGAAAGATTGAATCCAAAATTAGAGATGGGTGGAATTTTGCCATGCCGAGTCGATAAAAGCACCAGACTATCCCTAGATATATTAGAAGACTTGAAGAAAAGATTTAAGGGGAAGGTTTATAAGACAGTGATTCGGGAGACAGTTAAGTTGGCCGAATGCCCTAGTTTTGGAGTACCTATCAACATCTATGATAAAAAAAAGCCCAGGAGCAGAAGATTTTAAATCTTTTGCTAGAGAGTTTAACAGAAGATACTCGAAGTCATAAAATAGATGTTTTGGTTTCATTTTTATTAATGTATTAAATGCATGTATTTATGTTTTTACTTGTATTTAAAAAAATAAAGGGATTTTTATCTGGCCATTTTGGAGGGTATAGGGGCAAGGTGCTCAAGAGAAAAGAAGAGGCAAAAAGAAGGAGATACGGTATAATTTAGACTCAAATTAGATGAGGAATTTTAGTGAAAAAGCTACCTATTGGGATAC
>JANQJX010000236.1 GCA_028281425.1 Simkania sp. | reverse complement strand
TCGTGATCATTGTGCTTGGAATTTTTTGGGTCATTCAAGGCAATCCTTCCCATATTGAGATGAGTTGGAAAAGCTTTTTTCCAGAAATCAATAGCCCTAAAAAACTCTCGCTTTTAGCCGGGGTTTTATTTGGATTTGCTGGGATGGAAATGTCTGCTGTTCATGCTAAAGATGTTAAAAATCCCAAAAAAAATTATCCAAGGGCGATTTTACTTTCATCTATGATTATCACTGCTTTATCTATTTTAGGAACTCTTGCAATTGCGATTGTCATTCCTCAGAAAAAAATCAGCCTTGTCTATGGAGGAATAGAGGCGATTGGTTATTTTCTCCATTCTTATGGTTTGAGTTGGACGACGCCTATCCTTGCTTTTTTGGTTGCCATAGGGGCTTTAGCAGGAATGAGTACCTGGCTGATTGGCCCTCCTAGAGGTCTTTTAGCAGCAGCTCAAGATGGGGACTTCCCCCCTCTTTTACATAAGATGAATAAAAATAATATGCCTGTTGCTATGCTTATTCTTCAAGCCATCATCACTTCGATTTTATCCTCTATTTTTTTATTGATGCCAAACATGAATAGTGCTTTTTGGATCTTGCTTGTCCTTGCCTCCCAGCTCTATATTTTGATGTATATTTTGATGTTTTTAGTAGCCATTGTTTTACGTTATAAAAGAAGAGAGGTGGTTAGAGAATACCGCATTCCCTTTCGAAATGTGGGAATGTGGCTTGTTGCAGGAATAGGGATTATCACTTCTTTATTTGGGTTTGTGATTGGTTTTTTCCCTCCACAGCAACTTCATACGGAAAGCATTCTTTTTTATGAGCTTTTTCTCTTTCTCGGAATTTTTATTTTCTGTGCAATGCCTTTTTTCATTTTGCTCTTTAAAAAACCCAGTTGGAATGAGCCATATCATTTATCCGATGATGAAACCTCTTCTTAGGAAAAGGGTGGGACAAAAACCCCTCAACATTTAAAGAAAGCCTCACTTTCATCTATTGTTAACAGTTTTAGATATTCATTGATTCTTCAAAATTTTCCATTGCTTTCTCTTCCACTTTTCATATAGGGTGAGCAGAGGAAGTTAAAACCAAAAAAATTCAGATTTTAAGCATTCCCTAAATCACAAGACTTTAATGTATAAGACTCTATGAAAAGGTTCAGATCTTTGATGAAATTTCTAGAAAAAAGGTTGGTTTGATGTTGATGCCAAAAAAACGTTCGATCAATATTTTCATTTTAGCAATGATCAATGTAATAGCTATTTGTAGTATTAGAAACTGGCCACCTATAGCTGAATATGGATTTTCTTCTCTTTTTTATTTTATCTTATCCTGCTTGTTATTTTTTATTCCAACTGCTCTTGTTTCAGCAGAATTAGCAACGGGATGGCCCAAGCAAGGAGGGATTTATGCTTGGGTCAAGGAGGCTTTCGGTCATCGGATGGGCTTTTTGGCTGTTTGGCTTCTTTGGACTTCAAACGTGGTTTGGTATCCCACAAATTTATCATTTATTGCTGCAACCATTTCTTTTGTGATTCATCCTGCTTTAGTGAAGAATACGTTTTATATGTTTACGCTAATTGTTTTGATCTTTTGGGGAACGACTTTGGTAAATTTTCTTGGAATGAAAACCTCAGGCCTAATCAGTACCTTAGGAGCGATTTTAGGAATTATCATTCCTGGGATCGTGATCATTGTGCTTGGAATTTTTTGGGTCATTCAAGGCAATCCTTCCCATATTGAGATGAGTTGGAAAAGCTTTTTTCCAGAAATCAATAGCCCTA
>JANQJX010000109.1 GCA_028281425.1 Simkania sp. | reverse complement strand
TTCTGATTCTTTTTTATCCAAGGCTGCCTGCTTAAGCCGTTCTTCTTTAAGCTGTTTTTGAATCCGAAGCATCCGTTTATCAGCAATAACTGCTTTTTTTTGAGGAAGTAAAAAGTTACGAGCAAAGCCACTTTTGGCTTTTACTAAATCTCCTTTTCTTCCGAGATTCCTTATATCTTCTAAAAGAAGCAACTGACTTGGAGTTTTATCTCTTTTCATCACTTATTCCTCCCCAAAAAAAGGTAGTAAAGCAATATTTCTTGCCCGTTTAATAGCAACGCAAAGAAGTTTTTGAAAGCGGTAAGAAACCCCTGTCACACGCCGGGGCAAAATTTTCCCCCTCTCGGTAATAAATTGAGACAAAAGCTCTATATCTTTATAATCGATACGTTTGACACCTGCGGCCACAAAAGGACAAGATTTTCTTTTTTTAAAGCCACGTCGATTTGATTTTTTCATCATAGCATATACCTCACCCTTCAGCAAGAGGTTGAAATTCAATTTTTTCTACCACTTCTTCGGCTTGCAAAGTGATAAAACGTAAGAGATCTTCATTGAGATGATACTCTTTCCACATCTGTCCTATAGCAATGGGAACAACAGAAAAATAAAGCACATAATAGTGCCCTTGTTTATGGCCATCGATATCATAGGCTAATTTCTTGCGACCCCATTTATGGATCTTATGAATCTCTCCATCATACTGTTCAATGAGATCTGTAATTCGACTTAAAGATTTTTTCATTGCCTCTTCACTCAAAGAAGCATTGAGGATATACATTCCCTCATAAAGTCTTGTTTCTCGATGTTTCATAGATTTCCTTACTTAACCATTTATCTAGAAATTGAATACTTTTTTCAATCACTTTGGGTAAACATTTTTGTTCTTCTTCTTCAAATGGACTCAGCACATAAGATGACAAAAGCTCTCCCCCTACATGCCCAACCCCCATGCGTAATCGTTGGTAGTCTTGTGTTTTCAAATGGATCTCAATATCTCTAAGTCCATTGTGTCCCCCACAACTCCCTTTTTCCCTATAACGAAACGATCCAAATTCAAGAAAAACATCATCACTAATGACGATGAAATCTTCTATAGAAATCTTATAAAAAGAGAGTGTTTTTAAAAGAGCTCTAGAAGAGCAATTCATATAAGTTAAAGGGCGCAAAAGAACAACTTTTGTCTCATTTTCTCTTCCCTCCGCAATTTCTCCATTGAGATCTCTACAATTTTTCAAAGACCACCCTTTTTTTTCAGCAAAAGCAGCAATGATCATAAAACCGAAATTATGCCGGGTTTTTTCATAACGTTTCCCGGGATTTCCCAATCCGACAATCAAAGCGCTTTTTCTCATCATCGTTTTGCAATCACTACGATCACCTCATCTCCTGGAACCAAGAGATGCATCTTTTCCGGGACATCAATATCTCGAATACGTTTTGCATTCCCAATTCCCAATCCTTTGACACTTACTTTAAAATCGGTAGGAATCTCTTTAGGCAAACAACGCACTTTGATATGACGTTTCACCTGTCTTAAAAACCCCCCTAATTTAATTCCAATACAACTCTCTTGATCTGTGTAAGTAATCGGGACTTTGATATCTACAAACTCCTGATTAAGAAGCAAAAAATCAAGATGAAGTACCTGATAGGTCGTGGGATGGTATTGAATTTGTTTAATCAGCGCACGCCTTTTGATTCCTTCTAAATCAATCTCAAAAATCGTCGTGGGTAAAAACCCTTTTTGCACATGACGCATTGCTTGACTAAACTCGGTATTTTTAACCGTGACTTTTTCTCCGGGTTGACCCTTGCAATAAACAACAGCTGGAATGTCTTTGCGAAACCGAATCTCTGTCAGTTCACTTTTCTTCTTTCCACTGCGCTTAGACAATGTGAGTTTCATTTGTTTTTTCCATTAAAGTTGATCTGTTAAACATAGCTGAAGGTGAAATAAGGAAATCTCAGGATTGCGGCCGGAAAAAGGCACTAATCGATTGATTTTTAATAATCGACTGGATTCCCATTCCAAAAATACTTGCAACTGAAATTTCCTCTATATGAGGGCGCTCTATCTGTTTAGCATGAGCAATCGTGTCAGTGATGAGAAGTTTTTTCATCCCACTTTCTTGGATCCATCCATCTTGATCCATTAAATAGTGAGTGATCGCTCCAAAAACATGTAAAGCACCCGAAGTTAAGCAAGCATTTACAGCTTTTTTAAGCGTTTGTCCCGTCGCACAAATATCATCGACGAGAATCACCTCTCTTCCCTGAACATCACCGATCAATGCATGCACATCGATACTTCTTCCACTGATACGTTGCTTATCAACAAGGGCAAAATTTGCATTCAGCTCATGAGCTAAAATGCGCGCTAATTTAATGCTACCAATATCAGGCGTGACAATGACTGGAGTTTTTATATTCCATTTCTTGATCCCTGCAATCAAAGCAGGCCTTGCATACAAGTTATCGACAGGAATATCGAAAAATCCTTGAATCTGCTCGGCATGAAGATCCATTGTCATCACACGAGAGGCCCCTGCTGCTTGAAGCAAATCAGCCACTAGTTTTGCCGTAATTGGCACCCTCCCCTTATCTTTTCGATCTTGACGTGCATACCCATAATAGGGAATGACAGCCACGATGCGATGCGCAGAGGCCCTTTTAAGAGCATCGATCATAATCAGAAGCTCCATGAGATAGAAGTTAGGATGATTTGCAATTGATTGAATCACAAAAACATCCCGACCACGGACATTCTCAAGAATTTGAACGCCTATCTCACCATCAGGAAATTTATCAATGAAAACCCGACTCAAACCCATACCAAGAGACCTTGCAATTGCTTCAGCAAGTGCCAGATGAGAAGTGCCTGAAAATAGCATAAACTCTTTCTTTGACATCAATTACAAATCGGAATTCATCGTCAAATTGGGGTGGGAGGATTCGAACCTCCGCATGGCGGGACCAAAAACCGCTGCCTTACCGCTTGGCTACACCCCAAAAAATTGGGTATTCAAACCATGCTACAACCCTCTTTTATTATTTTCAAGATGATTCCCATGCCACCATGATGAAAAATTCCTCTGCATATGACAAAAATTTAATTCTAGCCTCCATTTCGCATCCCTACTTTAGAAAAATCCACAGACTCTGTTTCACTCCTACATCCAATAAATTCTTTTAGGTGAGACTCTCAACTTATCCATTCGAGAATTTCTTAAGTCTTAAGAAATACTCGCGCACGCCTTTTCGAAAGAAAAGGCACGCGAAATGTGGGTTAAGGGACAATCAGGGGTTCAAACAAAAAAAGATCTTTATAAAAACCGGATAGAAACGTTAAGCTTCAAATTGAGATTCATCCCTATTTTTTGTAGAGCCTGATGAAAAATAGGAGTGCCTTGAACTGAAATGTTTCGGAAGGGATTTCTCATTTTTTCAAAAATTCGATCTCTTCCCAACTGACACCATCAATTGAGATTTAAACGATTTGGAATGGATCCGAATTTTGACAAAAAAAAGAATTTAAAGCGAAAAATTCCAGTTCAAGGCACTTCTAAAATAGGGGTTAAAGAGTGTTGTTTTTAAATTTCTAATTCAAACCCTTTTTTAGATCTAAATTTTTGAGGCTCTTTTTTCTTTGATCTCATAAAGAACTCAAAAAATCGTGATCTCGTAATCTCTTTTAACATAGGTCCTGATAGAGGCTCAAAGTTTGTATATTGTTCATATAGCCA
>JANQJX010000083.1 GCA_028281425.1 Simkania sp. | reverse complement strand
ATTTAATATTCATATCATACTTATTATCAGCATCTTAAGGATTCTATATCTATGGAAATTAGGAGATTTTATCTGAAAGATGCGAAAGTTGGGCTAGCGACCGCATGGTTTTTGCGGATTTTTGTCGAATGTTTTTGCACAAATAGTCTTTTCTTGCGTCCCCGATTTTTTTATGGATACAACCAATTTTTCTCTTTTGTTTTTTCCAATTGCTTGAAAATTTTTTCTTCCTGGAAAACCGTCTCTGGGCTTTCGCTAAGTTTTTGAACTGATTAAAATGTTAAAACCTCTTTTTTAATCACCCTCCTTTGTCAAAAATTACATCAAACCTATCCCCTATTTCTCTATTTATTCCAGAAAAATCCTTACGCTCTGTTTCCCGATACAGGGCCTGTTATAAACCGGATGATTTTTTAGAGAGCGCATGCGAAATAGGGGTTAATACCCAGCAACAAACGAAAAATGGAGCCTGTGGTGAGGACCCAAATCCACAGAAGAATCTTGCACTGAATGAAGCTGGAACCCAAGATCAGTTTTAAAAGAGAGATAAGGAGTGATTGTATAGCGTATTCCGGGACCAAGACTCACGAGTGTATTTGTTTTGCGCTGCCCTACAACGGCTTTTCTTACCTGCTCAAAACCCAGATCAAAAAAAAGTAAAAATCTAAAAACATCATGAAATTTTCTATAACCCGCTAGAGGGTTAAAAAGACTTACAGGAGGGGTTTGCAATTCCAAATTCCAAACGAAAGCATTATCACCATTGACAAGTCGCTCCTTGTAACCACGGACAGTACTAAAGCCCCCTATTCCATATTCTTCAGAAGGAAGCAAATTCCCAGTTGCTAATTGAAAACGTAGGGTTTTAGAGAGACTCCATTTCTTATAAAAGTCCCAAATAAGCATAAAAGCAGACCTTGTGTAAGCATAGATATTTTTTGCAAAAGGGCGAAGGGAATGATAGTCACTATTTGACTGATCGCTGACCCATTGTCCTGGAGAATAAAATCCTTCAATTTCAAAAGATAGAAAAAAAGGATCTGTTTGGTAACCGAGTTGATAGCCAACCATCAACTGGGTTAAATTGACATTTTCTTCTGAGATAACAGGGCGTCCTCCTAGTTGTAGGTTATTGTTGGTTCTTTTGAAGTCAGATCCAAAGGTTACATTGTGTAAAAAAGCATCTCCTGGCTGCAATGTCAAATCGTAACGCACACTTGCCTGCATAGACCAACCTTTGGTATGGAAATGTGTTCCTGTGATATTTGGAACAATAAAATCAGCATTTACAGATGCATAACCTCCATAAACTCGAATCAAATCTTTCCAAGGAAGAGGAGCTTCGTAGAAAAGAGTATGAGAAGAAAACCGCTTAAAATCACTCGATGAAACAAACTGATAAGACAGCCTTTGATCTGTCCAAAATACCTTTCCCCAGTCCATTCCTATAAAAACACGATTATTTCCCGTGACATCATTTCCTGTATTGTCCATTCCCAAATAAGTTCTCAAAGGAAAACGATCCTTGACTCTGATTTCAAGATTGGTTGTATTCGCTTTTTCCCCTGGAGTATAAATAGCATCAACATGCCTAAATGGATTGCGATTAAGAGAATAAAGATCTTGACTGAGCTTGTTTGATAAAAGCACTTCTTCTTCTTTAAGATGGATATATTTTGCAATCTGCTCTTTACTAAACCATTTTTCACCTGTAATTTCTATTTTCCCAAGATGGCTTTCTGTGATAACGAGCTGTAAGACTCCACTTGAAACATCTTGTTTGGGAATGTTCACACGTACAAGGGGATGATGATATGAAGCATAAAAAGCTGCTACCTCTTTTTTTATAGCTAAAAGCAGTGTTCGATCGATTGGCTTTCCAATAAAAGGACATAATCTCTTTTTTAAAATGCGAACAGGTCCTGGCAATTCGATTCGATAGGCTAAAACACCTTCAATCTCTTCATAATCTAAGGAATCATCACAACCCTTTTCATTTGGCAAGAGAATCAGCCCTAAAAAGAGGGGTTGAGTGCAAGAATGGGAAGGACAAACATGTAGTTTGTCTTGTTCTGTAAAAGGAGAAAACGAGGTAGCATCACAAGAAAAAAGAAAGGTCAAAAAAAGAAAAGAGATGAAGAAATAGCTTTTGATCATTTAACCTTTGAGATCTTTTGGGCCTCTTTTGGAGATTTCTAATGTAAAAGCAAGTATCTCACTTTGAGTCAGCAATTTTTTTCTTATACCCGAATCTCTTAAAATATGTCCACCATTCTGTTTGTAAGAAAAAAATTTAAATTATTGGTTATTAGTTAAATAAAAAATTTAATTTTAAAATATTCAAATTACTGTGTTCTAAACTTTTAATCGAAATTAATTGAATATTTTTAATAAAATTAAAATAAAAAATTGAAATAAAATAAACTTATGTTTAAAATATTGTTTAAATAAAAATAAAATATGAATATAAAAGGATTTTAAAAATGAGTATAAATCATCATATTAATCAACCGGCAAGTTATCATATCCCATCTAACGCCCCTACATGCTTCCCTACAATATCTGAAATAAATATATTTCCCAAAATCGATCCTCCTGTGTTCTCTATAACGCTTCTGACTAAAAGCCTGCCCAATCCTGCTCCCTTTTTTAAGGCAATTCATTCTTTATTCAAGCAAACAAAAAATTTCAGCAAAAAAATGTATACGGATGCAAAAGAAGCGGGATACGTGAGTTATGGAATTATTGGAAAGAATGTTTATAATCTTTACAAAACTTCAAAAGAAATTTATCAAATTCATGGGAATCAACTCGTTGTTCAGGCTCATCCATTAAATACTATTCAAACTCAACTTCTTTCTGACTTTGATAAACGAAAAAAAAGGCTTTATTGTGACACTCTCATACATGTCATCAATATCATACAAGAAGGAGGAACTTTTTTTCTCATTGCAGATCCAGCCTTAAAGGAGACAACCAAGAAAATTGGAGAAATTGCAGCTAGAGGATGCTTGATCTTTAAGCAAACAAAATTAGAAGATCCTATGCCAATAACCACAAAAGATTTGTTGCATAAATGTACCATCGTCACTTTACTTTCCCTAGACATCTTAGGTAAAGTATTTATTACAACAGCTTGTTTTCAACTTATAGATGAAACCGACACTTCCGTACAAAAGGTCATCCAATTAGGAAGTATAGCGAGTTATGCACTCATGCTTTATGGGATATTGCCAAATCTTGGACTCATACAAAGAAGAGAATAACACTCTCAATTTTTCCCCATGCCCAGGCTACGACGATTTCTCTTGCAGTGTGACTCTCTTCTTTGTGTTTCAACAAAAGGTCAATCGCTTCTTCCTCCATAATCTTCCCCTATAGGTAAAAGAAAACATTCAAAGCGATTGCTTTCTATATCATCAACATAAATTCGTTTCGAAGCAAAGAAAAGCTCTAAAGAGCTATCCTTCGCTTCGCTCCAAAAAATCTCAGTTTATCCGAAAAATTTTTCAGTTCAAAGAAGTCCCATATAAACAAGTACAGGAAAGAAACTTCAAAGAGGCATATTCAAACCTCTAATTGTCCCTTAATCCACAGATTAGATAGCAATTACGGGGTTAAAAGAACCGAATAAATTTTTTCAGAACAATGAAAATGGCATTGTTAACATCCCCTATTTCAGGACAAGAAGGAGAGATAAAACAATTAAAATCTTTTGTTTGTCCTCTAAAAAATATTTTAAAACTTAAGAAGAAAAATCCACTTCCTAAGATATAGCAAGCGATTTTATTTGCTATTTTTCGACTTATCTCTGAAGAAACCGGATGTTTAAGCCCACGGTAGTAAATATTTTGCAAAGAAATCCCATAAGAGTGGACTTGATTCGAAATAGCATGCATTTCACTCCTCCTAATTAAAACTCATCTTTCCTTTTTACATCGAAACAAGATTTTTTTGAAACCTAAAGGAAAATGACCTTTTCCGATTTTCTTCTTATGTTTTTGCTTACATGTTTCAAACTTTCAAAGAAGTTTTGTGAAAAATAGGGGTTAACCCGCATTTTACGTCACCTCTAAAAAATTCACATGCTCTGTTTCGCTCACACATCCAATAAATTCTCTCGGGAAGGTTACAAACTTATCCATTCGGGAATTTCTTGGCTTTTCGAAAAACAGTCTATGCACCTTTTCCCAGAGAGAGTACGCGAAATGCGGGTTAAAGTTTTTTAGCCGCTTTGTGATTGAAAAAAATAAAAGAATTAAAACTTTGACGGGGAAAATAGGGCTTTCTTAAAGAAAAAGTTTTTTGATCGATCTCTGTTCTTTTTTTCTCAATGATTTGAAAGCTAATTTTTTCAGTTGTATACTCATTATAGGCATGTAAATCGCGGAAAAGCTCAGCTGTAAAAGGACCAATGTAGTTGGTCACAATATCAACATAGTTGGTATGATTTACTTTATAACTATCTGTTTGGATCCATCCACTTTCTTTGTAAAAAAAGGTAAAAGAACTCTCTTTAACGATTTCTTTTGGAAAAAAACTCTCCCACTGCTCTTCATTAGAGTTGACAAAAAGAGGACCTTTAAAGTGATAAAATCCATTTAATTTCCCTTGGATGGTATTTAAAGAGCGTTTTGCACAATAAATTTTTAAAGGGCCATCTCCACTATCTATCGCAGCGTAAGGTCCTAAAAAAAGCCCTCCGTTTCCAATTCCTTTTGCACCTAGCCCATCAACGTTCACATTGATTCCTTCTTTTCCATAGGCAACTGCTTGAGACCAATTCTCTAAAAAAATCGATTGGCCTGCCGCTAGAGTTAAGCTATTTGCAGATGCAATCACAGTGCTATTTCCTTGAAAATAGAGACTTTCTTGAACAGAACAAAGAGAAAGAGGGCCTTTTTCTGCATAAATCTTAGCTCTTTGATCAAGGTATACCGACTTTCCTACAGAAATAAATAAAGAATCAATATCGGCAAAGATTGAAGTTTGACCTCCCATATAAAGATTTTCTTCAATATTGATTTGAAGTTTTGATGCTTTCACAAAAGGGTTGGGATGCAAAAAAGCATTTTTCATGATAAAATCGCCACCAATAGAAAGCTGAAATGGCCCCCCTTCTCCTGACAAGAAAGCATGGGAAAGAAGTTCTAAGTTTTGACCGACAAAGATGTGAGAGTTTGGAGCCTGAATAAAAGCAGTTCCTTTATCCCCTCCATTTAAAAAAATATTTTTACGGACATAAAGATGAAGCCCTTTAGGACTCATAAAAAAAGCACGCCCTTCATCACTATTTATAACGAGGTCACTTTCAGCATGAATTTCGAGAAAATCTTTAGACGCAACCAAAGCATCGTTTTGAGCGCTTGAAAGAAAAATTTCACCAGACGTTTCGATTGAAAGGGGTCCTATTGATTCTATTTTTGCTAAAGATTGTTCTGAAAAAATATGAATCCCATGTTTAATTTTTTGGAGTGTTACTAATGCTCCTCCCTCAATTGTTGCCTGACCTTTTAAAGCGGTTAAATGAATTCCTTCTGTGACCTTAGCAATATTTAAATCCCCCCCATCTACTGCTGTCTGAATAGAAGAGACTCCCGATTCGGCGGTTAAATGAAGAGATTGGATGCTTCCTTTCCCAAGGGCTAAAAGAGAAAGATTTCCTTTTCCTAAAGTACGAATCATTGTATTTCCCTCTTCTTCTGAATGCAAATGAATAGAGCCATTTGTTTGCAAAGTGAGATCGCCATTTTGGGTTGTGATAAGGGCCAAACTTTTTTGGGTCGAGCAAAGAAAAATCCCTTTCTTGCTAAAAAGAGACAAATTTCCTTGACCCTTTGCTTTTACTTCTGCTTTTTTTTGATGAGCAGCTTCAAAAAGAATTTTTCCCCCAATGGGGCAGGAAGAAGAGCCTATACTCATATTTCCCCTCGTTGCAAGCATGGCTTCTCCTGTTATTCCTTGAAAAAGGACATCCCCATGAGGAGCCAAAAATTTGATCTCCCCTTTTCCCTGATTGATCAAAGAGCCCTTCCAAATAATTCCTTTCTCTCCTTTTGAATACAAGGTAAGTGGAAAATCACTTTGATAAGTTTGGTAAATATCTGCATCTAAAGAAATGTTTCCTTGATTCCCCTCCTCTTTTCCTAAACAGGCTGTTTTGATGGTTAAAGGCCCTTTTTCGATTTCCAAAATCAATCGATCGATCAAAAGGGTTCCAATAGGATCACGAGATTCTTTGCTCCCATATTTAGAACCATCGTGATCATGACAAGCTTTTGAAATGGAAAAATTGCCTCCGAAATCAAGAAGCAGAAGACCTTGCCTCCCATCTTGAGAAAGTCGCTCTGTTTTTCCTTGGTAGACAAGTCTTTCATGTCCCGAAATTTCAATATCTCCTCCATTTCCTCCAAAAAAACCTCCACATACTTTAGCAGTTCCAAAAAATAGCGTTGTTTGACCAGAGACACAAAGAATTTTCCCCCCTTTTCCTTGTTCGAGGGCATTTGCCTCTAAAATGACCTTTTCTCCAATAAAAAGATTCTCGGTATCATTTTTTCCAATGACAATTTGTTTTGGACGATGTGGATGATTGACAGAAAGATGCGCATTTCCTTCAATGAAAATCTTCTGTCCAGTCACCTCAATTTCTCCTGCTCGTATCGCATGAGAAACCGTAATTGTTCCTTTTTTTGCCGATAGAAGAACCCGTCCTCGATGATGGGTCACTTCGAGAGCATCAATGGTTCCTTCGTCTTTAATTGCAAGTTCATAGAGATTCCCATCGGCTTGCATAGAGACTTCAAACGCCTGGAGAGTTCCTAGATGATGAATTCCGATCCTATTTTCTTTTACGTCGTCGGAAGGGCGAATGAAGATAGAACTTGTGCCTTCTGGTTTTAAAAGAACTTCGCATCCTGCTAAAAAGTCTATTCTTCCTAAAGGGGCTTTAATTGTCCCAAAATTTTGAATGAACCGGCTTATGAACTGAACATTTTTTGATGTAGCTTCAATGGTTCCTTTATTGAGGATCATTGTTTTTGCATCTCCTTGAAAAAGATAGATTTCTTTTTCCAAAAAAGAAGCATCTGCTAACTGAAGTGTCGAAGCAATCAACCCTCCCACATTGACAATGCAATTTGGACCAAAGAAAATTCCATGTGGATTGATAAGAAGCACTTGTCCATTCCCTTTTAGGGTCCCAAAAATGGTGCTGCGATGATTTTGTGTGACCCGATTTAAAACAAGAGCATGTTTAGAAGGTTGGATAAATTGAAAGAGTTCCCCTTTATCAATAGAAAAATCTTCCCAATGAAGAATTGAAAGGTGATCTGCACGAACCTGCATACTTTTTGAATCTAAAGTATGGATTGAAGCATTTCCAGACATCACTTTAAATCCTTTGGGATGGCTAGAGAGAAAAGAGGGAATAAGAAAAAAGAAAAAGATATATTTTTTGAGCAAAGGCTTCTCCTAATATGGGCTTATTAAAATACCCTGTGTCTCAAAATTCAAATTAATTAGAAAAAAAATAAATATAAATAGAAATCATACCAATCGCGATTGGAAATCATTCTTTAAAAGAATTATATCGAGGCGTCAAGGTGATTGCTCACCCCAATCCTCACAGAATTGGGCAAATTGTATAGGTAGAACGACTTGTTTTTGCTTCGTAAGTAGTCGTCCCTGAAAAACGAAGAAAACATGCTCTGAGCAACATTTAAGCTAGGAATTTATTGGGGAAAGCAGGGTATAATCTGCAAGAAACAATC
>JANQJX010000082.1 GCA_028281425.1 Simkania sp. | reverse complement strand
GATTGTTTCTTGCAGATTATACCCTGCTTTCCCCAATAAATTCCTAGCTTAAATGTTGCTCAGAGCATGTTTTCTTCGTTTTTCAGGGACGACTATTTAGAGGTGAATGGGTTGACTATAGACTGCAAGAGAAGCTTCTTTGATTGCTTCAGATAGGGTAGGATGAGCATAGCAAAAATCTGCTAGTTCTTGCACCGTTAGTCGTTTTTTAAGTGCAAGAGAAGCAAGGCCAATAAGTTCCCCAGCATGCGCAGATAAAATATGAACTCCTAAAAGGTAATTTTCTTTTTCCTGAGCAATAATTTTAACAAATCCTTCAGGTTCCCCACTTGCAAGGGCTCTTGAATTTGCCCTTAAAGGAAATTGGCCTATTTTATAGGGAATGTTTCTTTCTTTTACCTCTTTCTCATTCAAACCACAAGAAGCTACTTCAGGATGGGTATAAACAACATTTGGAATCGTGATATAGTCGAGATGAGGGTTTTTTCCAGCAATGATTTCAGCAACATGCACTCCTTCTTCTGAAGCCTTATGCGCAAGCATCGGACCATCAATGAGATCTCCTATTGCAAAGATATGGGGATATTTTGTTTGAAAATTGTCATTAACAAGGAGACCCCCTTTTGAATTTGGATGGATGCCAATCTCTTCTAAATGAAGATTTTGAGTTAAAGGCCTTCTTCCAATTGCAATTAAAACCATATCCGCATGAGTTTCAAAATGGGTCCCATTTTTTCTTTCAACGTGAAGAGAGACTCCTTTTTCATCTGTTTCTCCCCCTATGACTTTAGAAGAAAGCTCAAATTGGAGCCCCTGCTTTTTTAGGGCCACTTCAAGTCCTTTTGATAAGCTTTGATCTAACGTTGGACAAACGCAATCTAAAAATTCGATAAAAAGCATTTGAGAGCCAAGACGTTTGAAAATTGATCCTATTTCGACGCCGATCACCCCTGCTCCGATCACAACCATTTTTTTTGGCACTTTTTCAAGAGAAAGAGCCCCTGTTGAAGAGAGAATCCTCTTTTCATCAAAAGGAAGGAATGGAAGCGCTATAGGAGCAGATCCTGTTGCTAAAATAATATGTTTGGCTTTTATACTTTTCCCTTTAACTTCAAGGCTATTCGGAGAACTAAAGTGGGCTTCTCCATGAATTAAAGTCACACGATTCTTTTTAAATAAGCTTAAAATCCCCTGATTAAAGGTGGAAATGATTCTATTTTTTCTTTCCATCATTTTTCCAAAATGATAGGTTGCTTGGGCATCTATCCCATGCATTTTGGCATCATGGCAAATTTTAGAGTAGAGATCAGATGACTCTAAAAGAGCTTTTGAAGGGATACACCCCACATTTAAGCATGTCCCCCCAAGTTTTTGCTCTTTTTCAACGCAAACCGTTTTTAAGCCGAGCTGAGAAGAGCGGATTGCAGCCACATATCCCCCCGGCCCAGATCCAATAACAGCTACATCAAAATATTCTTGTTCATCCATAAGTTACCATACTTATATCTTTTAAAAATTCACTTTAACTCCCATTTTACGCCACCTCTAAAAAATCCACATGCCCTGTTTTCCGATACATCTAATTGAATGCTTTTAGGTTAAGCCGCAAACTTATCCATTCGAGAATTTCTTGAGATTTCAAAAAACACTTGCACAAGCCTTTTCGAAAGAGAAAGAAGCAGTATACGAAATAGGGGTTAAATTTTTTGAATTTCAATGAAAGTAGAAATATTCGCAATATTTCACTCAATATAACTCCGTTTTCTTACCTTCATTGACTTTTCAATCGAAGTTTCAAAACCTCCCACTGTGTCTATCCCTCGTTTTGCTTAAGGTGAATGAATGATTAAAGTTGGTATAATAGACGGTCTGGTTTTTCAAGCATCTCCTTCACCCTCACAAGAAAAGTTACCGCCTCTTTTCCATCCACAATGCGATGGTCATAGCTTAAAGCAAGATACATGATCGGACGAATCACAACTTTATCTTCAATCACAATCGGACGTTTAACAATATTGTGCATCCCTAAAATAGCACTTTGAGGAGGATTTAAAATAGGGGTTGAAAGCATCGAACCAAAGACTCCTCCATTGGTAATGGTAAAGCTTCCTCCTTGTAAATCTTCAATGGCAATCGAACCGCTACGAGCCTTTTTTGCATAATTTTGAATCTCTTTTTCAATGCCAGCAAAAGAAAGTAGATCACAAGAACGCAAAACGGGTACCATGAGTCCCTTATCTGTTGAAACCGAAATCCCAATGTCGTAGGAAGTCTGATAGACGATCTCATCTCCTTCAATAAAGGCATGCACTTCGGGCAATTCTTTGAGGGCCGCAACAGTGGCCTTCACAAAAAAGGACATAAAACCAAGTTTCACACCCTGTCTTTTTAAAAAGGAATCTTTTTCCCGAGAGCGAATTCCCATAACAGCTGACATGTCCACTTCATTAAAGGTGGTAAGCATGGCGGTTTGATTTTTAACTTCGACAAGTTTTTTCGCAATGATGCGGCGTAACCCACTCATTCTTTTCCGCTTTTCCTTTTTCTCCCCTTTTGTTTTTTCTTCCCTTATCATAGAAGAAGGAGGTGGGGGCACTTGAGAAGATGATGAGGGGTCTTGTTCTTCTAAAGAATTGAGAAAAGAAGAGACACTTAGACGTGCTTTGTCTTGCAAAGGCTCAGAAGTAGCTTTTTTTAAAGGCTCTTCAATCTCTTTTTTTTCAGGGGGGCTTTCTTTTTCCTTAGGAGGTTGGGATTGCTTTTGACTCTCTTGCGTCTCTTTCTGCTTTGTATCAATAGAACCGATCACCTGTCCAATTGTGACACTTTCATCGATATTCACCGTAAGATTTAAAAGACCCGATTCAGGAGCATAAACAACCTGATTCACTTTATCGGTTTCTAATTCGATAATCTCTTCATCTTTATGAACAAAAGAGCCATTCGGTTTGATAATAAGGGAGACAACCGCCTCAGTCACCGATTCTCCAACACTTGGAACTTTAATTTCCATTTTCATCTTGATTTAACTTTCAAAAGCCTCGTTTAAAAATTTGGCAAATTCAAATCTGTGCAACGCTTTTGAACCTGTGGCAGTCGATGCACTTCTTTTCCTTCCGACATAGCGAAAATGGATATTTTCTGGAAGAAGCTTTTTAAACTGGTGAGAAATAAATTCCCATGCTCCCATATTTCTATGCTCTTCTTGAACCCACAAGCACTCTTTAAAGCCTTGATATTTATCTAAAATTTTTTTGATTTCTTCGAGATTCAAAGGATAGAGCTGTTCAATGCGAATCAAAGCAATTTCCTTTTCTTTTCTTTTTTCCCTTTCCTCGGCTAAGTCGTAATAGACTTTTCCCGAACAAAATAAAAGACGCTTGGCCTTTTCTATAAGATAGGGATCATCGATCACCTCTTGAAAAGAAGTGCCTGTCTCAAAATCTTTTAAACAGCTAAGAGAAGGAATAAAACGGAGCATTTTTTTAGGAGTAAATATGATAAGGGGTTTGTGATCGGCATCAAGCCCTTGGCGACGCAAAAGGTGAAAAAATTGGCTTGCAGTTGTGATCATTGTAATACAAAGATTACGTGTCGCAGCAAGCTGCAAAAAGCGTTCAAGACGTCCCGATGAATGCTCGGGCCCAGCCCCTTCGTACCCATGGGGAAGAAGAAGAGTCAAAGAAGAAATATTTTTCCATTTTTGCTCGCCACTGACAAGATATTGATCGATAATAATCTGTGCTCCATTCGCAAAATCGCCATATTGAGCTTCCCAAATGGTTAAAGCATATGGAGAAACTAAGCTATATCCATATTCAAAACCAAGGATCCCATACTCAGAAAGAGGTGAATTATAAACTCCAAAGGAGGCTTGCTCTTCTTGAAGATGACAAAGGGGAAGATAAAGAGTTTCATCTTCCTGATCGGTGAGAATCGCATGCCTATGAGAAAAAGTTCCCCGTCCTGAATCTTGCCCTGAAATACGTACAGAAATATTTTCAGTTAAAAGCGTGGCATAAGCAAGATATTCCGCAAGAGCCCAATCAACAACATATTCCTTAGGATCAGAATTAAGCATTTTAAGTCTATCTTCGAAAATTCTCTTGATTTTAGGATAGGGACGAAATTCTTTGGGAATGCAAAAACATTTTTCTCCAAGCTTTTTAAGAATTTCTAGCGACACCCCTGTTTCTATTTGAGGAGAAAAAGGGGCTTTTTTATCTACATGTTGGATCTCTTTTTCCGTTTTGGCCTCTTTTTTAACAATTTTAAGTTCTGCTTCTAATTTTTTTTGAACCTCTTTTTGAACTCCTCCTATCTCCTCTTCAGAGATCAAACCCTCTTTCATCACCTTATTTTTGTAGATATCACAGATCTTTTCTTTTTTTTGGATGATGTGATAGAGCAAAGGCTGTGTAAATCTGGGTTCATCTCCCTCATTGTGGCCATATTTACGATAGCAGTTAAAGTCGATAAAAACATCGCACCCAAATTCTTGCCGCACTAAAAGAGCAAGTACGCAAGCTTTCATGCAACTTTCAGGATCTTCAGCATTCACATGAAAAATAGGGGCTTCAAATGCTTTGGCTAAATCTGTTGCAAAAAAAGTGGATCTCGATTCATAGGGGTTTGCTGTAAAACCAACATGATTATTCACAACGATATGAATGGTTCCTCCTGTTTTATACCCTTTTATTTTAGCAAATTGCATCACTTCATAGACAACGCCTTGGCCTGCAACGGAGGCATCCCCATGAAGAAGCAAAGGAAGAACTTTTTTGGCATTTCCTTGATGATTTTTTTGGCTATAAGCATAACTCATCCCTTCAACAATAGGGTCATTCGATTCGAGATGACTTGCATTTGCAATTAATGATAAATGAACTTTCTGTTTTTTTTCTGTTTCTATAGTCCTTTCATCTCCTTTGTGATAGGCAACATCATCTGACATTTCAAAAGAAGGAGATTGATAATGAGGCTCCAATTCATAAAAAATATCTCGATAAGATTTGTGAAAAATGTGAGCTAAAACGTTGAGCCTTCCACGATGGGACATTCCCATAACAATATTTTCTATCCCCTTTTCCCCTGCTTGATCGATCAATTCTTTGAGCATAGGAAGCAATGTTTCCCCTCCTTCAATAGAAAAACGTGTTTGTCCTGGATAATTTCTATGGATGAAAGTCTCAAAAGTCTCTGAAGTATAGAGAAAAGAAAAAAGATCTATTTTCTTTTGTTTAGAAAAAAGGCTTTCTTCTTGAGTCTCAATCTTTTTTTGAATAAATGTTTTCACTTCTGAAGAAGCAATAAACATGTATTCATACCCCACATAACCTGTATAAATATTTTGAAGAACTTCAATCATCTTCTCAAGAGAAGCTCTTTTTTCTTTAAGAAGTCCTAAAGTAGGAAAGGAATTTTTTTGTTCTTTTAAGGAAAACCCCATCTTCTCTAAATTGAAGTGAGGGATTTGCTCTATTTTTGGCGGATGAGGATCAAGAGGATTAAAAGAAGCAGCTAAATATCCATAAGTGCGGTAAGCATCAATCAAACGAGTCACTCGCATCTCATCTTTTTCTCCTCCCGTCTGAGAAAAAGGAGTTTTTTGAAGTTCAGCTCCAAAAGCCATACCTTCAAAAAACCTCTGCCATGAAGGATCTACATGAGATGGATTTTTAAGATACTCGGCATAAAGGTTTTCAATATAAGTTAAATTTGTATAATTGGCATATTCAAAACGATCGCAAGACATTTAAGCTTCACCCCCAATTCCTTGCTATAGCATACTTTCTTTGTTTATCGTCTACTAAATTTCTTTTTAATTAGAAAAAAAGAAATCGAAGCAGTATAGATGAAATGAGATCGGGACTTTTCTTTTTTTAGAGCAGTTGCTACCCTATTCTTTTGAACGTAAAAAATTGAATATAAGCATGAAGAGTGAAAGATTAAAAAAAATAGAAATCGAATTGCAAGATCTTAAGCAATGGTTAAAATTGGGCCTTGTACCTAAAAAAGATATTGAAAAACATAAAAAAGAAATCGAAGCCATAGAAAAAAAACTCGAAGAAGAAAAAGAAAGGCTACGTCTTTTAAAAGAAAGCGGAGATGTTGAAAAGTTTAGTATTCCCAAAAGAAACCCTCAAGCAAGACAAGCCTATCATGACCCTCATACAATGACAGGTCTTGAAGTCGATGGAGGAGAAAATAGTGAAATGACAGAAATGGGCCTTGAACTAGATACCGAAGTGACTTATTACGATACTTCTAGCAATACACTTTCTGAACAAGATACAAATGAAAATACCTCTTTTGATGACGATGACGATCCTTTTAGTGATAGAAACCGATGGCGCCGTGGAATTTTAGAAGATCCTGAATCTGATTCATGGTAATGTCTCTCTATTTTCATTTTCCTTTTTGCACACGTAAATGTCCCTACTGTCATTTTTTCGTGCTTCCAGCCGATACCAAAAAAGCTTCCCTTTTGAAAGAAGCCCTTTTACAAGAGTTTGAATATCGCCTTCCTCTCTTTGAAAAAGATCTGATTGTCTCCATCTATTTTGGTGGAGGAACACCTTCACTTTATCCAGAAATCATTGCAACCCTTTTAAAAAAATGTAAAAACCTCCATTTAGCCCCCTCTCTTGAAGTGACAGTAGAAGCCAACCCAGAACATATCTGTTGCTCTCTTATCGATCGATTAAAAGAAATTGGAGTCAATCGTCTCAGCATCGGAATCCAGTCCTTTGATGATCATCTTCTTCAAGTTTTAGGACGACACCATAACGCAAAAGAAGGGATTCAAGCCATTGAACTAACCTATGCAAGAGGCTTAGAAAATATCTCGATCGATTTGATGAGTGAAATCCCTTTCCAAACTCTTGAAAGTTTTAAAAACTCTTTAGCCCATCTTTCTTTTCTTCCTATCTCTCATCTCTCTCTTTACAACTTGACTTTTGAAAAACAAACGGTTTTTTTCAAAAAAAAATCAACCCTACGCCCTCATCTTCCTTCAAATGAAGAAGGATTAGAAATGCTTGAGATGGCCCTTAAAAAACTCGAAGAGATGGAGCTCACAAGGTATGAAATCTCTGCCTTTGCTAAGGAAGGATATGAGTCTACTCATAATATAGGCTATTGGACCTACCGTCACTCTATTGGAATGGGTCCTTCAGCATTTAGCTACTTCCAAGGAAGACGATTTCAAAATGTTCCCCATTTGGAACGGTATCTCAAAAAGGTTGCAAATAAAGAAGACCCTACCCACTTTAATGAGCATTTAAGTGGCATTAAAGCCCTTCATGAACGTTTAGCAATTGGCCTACGTCTTCTTTCTGGCATTGATCTTTCATCCTTTTCTCTTTACAAAGAGACTCTATTTGAAATTGCCTCTCTTATTAAAGAAGGGTTTTTAGAAAAAAAAGAGTCTTCCATTTGTCTGACTAAGCAAGGACTTCTCTTTTATGATAGTGTTGCTGAAAGGCTTGTGATTTGATATTCCCCTTTGTCCTAGAGTGCATCTAATAGCCCCACCCCAAACCCCAAATTGCTACCAATTTTCTCCATAGCGCAGCATCAAGGGACCTGCCTTGAACTGAAAAATTGTTCAGATCCATTGAGATTTTCTTCGAAAATTGTGAAAGATGCAAATTCACTAGACCCTTAGAGAGCAAAAGGAGATGCGACTTATCTTAAGGCCTAAGGAGAAAAGATCTTTAGACGATGACTTTCCAGTTCAAGGAAGGTCCTTTATGGTTTTGACAAACAGCAACCGGAAAATGATCAATGTTGACATCCTCCTCTCCGTAAACGAAGAGGATTCCCTAGTGCTTTAGCAGCACTTGGAGAGTTAAGCATGCATCGCTGCTTCCTACTAGCCCAACTTTCGCATCTTTCAGATAAAATCTCCTAATTTCCATAGATATAGAATCCTTAAGATG
>JANQJX010000069.1 GCA_028281425.1 Simkania sp. | reverse complement strand
CGAAAATTGTGAAAGGTGCAAATTCACATACTCTTGAGAGCAAAAGGAGATGCGACTTATCTTAAGGCCTAAGGAGAAAAGATCATCTAGACGATAATTTTCCAGTTCAAGGCAGGCCCAGAAAAGAGATGCTCTCACTTTTGATGACAAAGCACTTGATAGGATTTAAGATCAAGAAGATTGTCAAATTCTTTTAAGTCATGAAGCTCAATTTCAAAAAGCCATCCATTGGATTCCGGAAAGCGATTTAAAGAATAAAGATTTTCTTTTAAATCCTCATTTACTTTTATGATCCTTCCAGAAATAGGGGTATAAATGTCAGTCGCAGCTTTTGTCGATTCTAAAATAGCAATTTCATCACCTGCCTGTACTTGAGTTCCCACCTTAGGAAGTTGAACAAAGACAATTTCACCAAGTTCTTTTTGAGCATGAGATGAAATCCCAACAACTCCTCGGTTCCCTTCAAGACGTACCCATTCATGTGAATCACTATATTTCATGCTTTTTATATCTCCAATCTAAGAATTTTCTAATACCAAAGTTGCCCAAAGAGAGGGGTGTTTTTCGATGGCAAAAAATTGAGAAGAAAGGGCAAAGGACTGAGCTTTTCCCCCATACCGATTGATACGATAAGTAAACCCTAAATGATTGAATTCATTTGGAGCATATCCATGGAGAGCTTCTTTGGGGATATCGATCTCCATTTCATATGTTTTCTTTTTAATTGTTGTTTGAATAGCAAAGAGATCTGACGAGACAAGTTTTCGTTTTTCATCAAAGCGAAATAAAGTCACTTCATACCCCTTTTCTCCCTTAACTTCTTCGGGGAGAAAAATAAAATGATGACAAAAGCGATGCACAGAAAGTGCTTGTTTTAAATTTCTCGTATCGATAAAGAGCTCGAGGCTATCCCCTTCTCGATATTTGGGATAGACAACTTCTTCAAGTGGTTTATCTACCTTAAGATCAAATCGCAAACCATCAAGACCCCAAGAAATCGCAAGAAAAGCAAAAGAATCTTCAGAAAAAAGGAAAGAAGGATTAGGAAGAAAAGGGGCAATCCTTTTTCTTTTTTTCAGACGATCTTTCTGACCAACAGAAACTTTGATATGAAAAAAAGCCTCTAAAGGAAGAGGGCTGATTTCATTGAGCATCTTCCTTCCTCATGAGATGAATTCCTCCCCTTTTCTTGAGTTCTTTCAAAATGGTATCCATTAAAAAACGTTTTGCTTCTCCTCCTAAAAGAAAACCTCCTTTTTTAATTTCATTTAAATAACTTTCCTCAGGGACCCTTTTTTCTTGAAGTTGAAAAAATCCAAGCCCCTCTTTTTCAGATTTTTTAACAGAAGACCATCCTTTTTCTACCATTGTAAAAAGAGTTTCATCAAAAAAGAATCCCTTCTCATAATTTTTATGCACTTTTTTGACAAGACGAAGAAGGAATTGGTCCTGTAAAGGGCTTTGCTTTGAAAGCCTTTCTTCTTTTTGCTCATCTTCATTTTTCTTTTTTAACAGATAGCGGCTTTTTCCTCCCCTTATTTGAAGATCTTTAAGTGCCTGATTCATGTATTTATAGAAAAAATAGTGAGGATAAAAAAAATTAAGATCAATCAATCTCTTTGGACTTAACGCATGATTTCCTTGAGCAAAATCTTGATCAATTGTTTGAAGCAAGAAGCGATAGAAATCCTTTCCAGCCTCATCTTTCACCTCATCAAAGGGCTTCCAACTTCCCGATTTATTCTGATAAACAAGAGGATTTTTGCTGCGCACTGCTCTGTAATGACTTTCCAAAATTGTTTCTAAAAGAGGAGTTAAAATTTGACGCTTCCTTGCCTCTTCAAAAGTCATGATACTTTTTTCTTTGTCTCGGTCAAGAAGGTAAAAACGAAAAAAAGAGTTTCCATCTTGACTATAACACTCGAGTTCTTTCCGAGTGATAACTTTGACCTTATCATCTGTGATCTCTTTTTTAAAAGGCGATTTTTCTAAAAGTTTTTGAAGTTCCTTTCCATCTTGAATGCCTTCAATAAAAAAGGGGGTTCCTTTAGAACTTATGGCAATTTCTTTAGTTTCTAAAGAGGCCTTGTCAAAAGCTTTTTCTACCCACTCGGGAGATTCTTTGAGAATTAAAGTGCGAGAAAAAGCATCAATTTTCTCTCTTTGATTTAAAGTTAACCCTTCTAGAGCAATAAAAAAGTTTTCCTTACCTTTCCATTCATCTCCTTTTAAAAAGCCGAAATGTTTTTTCAAACGGTTAAAATTTTCTTTTTTCAGTTGCCATTCCCATATCCGTTTAATAGGGATATGAAGAGTCACTTCATTTTCCGTGACCTTAGCAACTTCAACCAAGTAACGCTTTTGAACCAATTCGGGATATTTTTCTTCGACTTCTCCAACCGTCTTAAAAACTTTAGGTAAATCATTTGGAGCTTCCCGTTTTTTCCCAATCACATCTAAATAAAAAACAAGTTCAAGCAAGGATTCAAAATCTTTGATTTGCATCGAAGACTGTAACTGGTAGACATCGATAAAAGCGGTTTTAGAAGCATAAGAATGAAATGCTTTATATTGATAAGTATCAAATAAAGAAGCAGATGCACAGTCCTGAAAAAGACGCCGCAATAACATCACCTTTTGCCAAACCCTAAGTGCTTGTTTCTCATCTAATTGCAAAGAAAAAAGTTGCTGTTTAAAAAAAGCTGCAAACTCCGTCTGATTCACCACTTCTTTATTGGTTTGTTTTTTAAATGCTTGATATCCATTTTGCAATAAATTAGAACGAGCCTCTTCTTTTGAAACATGGTAACCTCTTTCTTGAGCAATGATTGCTCCATTGTGAATAAACTGCGCAACAAGTTCAATAAAGTCTCGACCAAACCAATCTTCTAAAGAGGTGCAATAAAAAAGATTTAAATTCCTATTCCTCAAATGAGGATCAGGATCTATCCAATGATGCTGTTTTTGTTGAAAAATTAAATATTGACGCAAAATAGAAGGAGGAAGAGCCTTCTCTTCCAAATAAAGATCTACGAGAAGAGAAAATATTTTAGGAGTTGCCCCTTCTTTATCGGACAAAAATTGATCAAGACGTTTTTTTTGAAGAGGAAGAATCTCTTCAAGCAAGGACTTAACACTGATGAAAGGAGATGAAGGATGCTTATAGAGACGGTAATTTTTATGTTGCTTGACCCTTTTTGCAAAATCTTTTTCAAGAGCTTTAAAATAATGCTCAACTAACATCACAGCAAGGCCTGTTGAAAAAAAGTCTCTGCGAATCACTCCGTCATTTAAAAAGTTAGGGATTTGTCTTTTTTCCTGAAGTTGGGTATCTTGGCTATCTGTTGCAATAAAACGGACAATTTCATCGATTTCCTGCCGTTTCATTTGAGACCCATCACATGCTTGACCAATGAGACTGTCTTCTACTTGTTTTACAGGTCCCAATGTTGCATGTGTTCCAAAAAAAGAAAAAGAAATGACAATCACAATAGCAATAAAAAAGAAAAAATAACGCTGATAGGTTCGGAAAAAATTAAGCATAAATCCTCATCTTTTACCTCCTTACATCACTTAGATCTTAAGGGACTACCTGGAACTGAAGAATGAGCGTCTCTAAAGATCTTTTCTCCTTAGGCCTTAAGATAAGTCGCACATCTTTTGCTCTCAAGAGTATAGTCAACTTGCACCTTTTACAATTTTCGAAAAAAATCCCAATTTATCCGAAAAATTTTTCAGTTCAACGCAATTCCCTTAAGCAAAAAGCGGGATTCACCAAATAAAATTTTTTGAATCTCCATCAAATCAAAAAAACTTGCAATGGTTGATTCAATATCTCCTGCTTTTTGCGTAGGAGGGGTCATATAAACCAAGAAGGAAGGGTAGCAAAGGAGTCTCTTTCATGCAACTTTAAGAATCAAAGGATTCATGTTCAGTAAATTCTCACCTTACACACAGTCAATCCAAATTTATTATTTGTGACACTAGAATTTTTAAACCTCCTTAGATAAAAACTCTCTTCCCAAAGTATCTAAACGAAAGGGATTGGATTTTGAAGCATATTCAAATTCAAGACGTCCTGCTTCAGCACGATAAAACCCTTTCAAACAAGAACTCGCCACATAACCCTTTTTTTCAAAGACAAGAGGGATCATAGGAAATTTTTGAAGAAGTCTATTTTCTAACTCAGCATATATTTGTTGTCTTTCTTGCAAAGGCTTTGTCTTATTTTTTTCAATAAGATCTCGAAATTTAGCATCAAACCAATTACAAAAGTTAATAGGATGATTGGAATTTTGAAAAATTTCTAAAGTATAAAAAGGATCATCGACCCATGGAGTCCAAGTAATTCCTGTAATCTCACATTCTTTATTTTTTAACTTAGTCAATAGATGTTTCCATTCATAAGATTCAATGCACGTTTTCATGCCCAAAGTTTTTTTCCACATCTGGGTGATCATCTGAGCCATTTTTTCCTGAACATCTCCACAAGCTGAGGATGTCAATGGATTCATTGGGAAACAAAGCATGCAGATTTTTTTAGAGAGGGCGTTCGAAATAGGGGTTAGGGGTTGAGAGCATCACTCAATTGATTAAAATCCATCAAACCACTTTTTTGTAAAATGATTAAAAAAAAGATTAAAGGAATCACCCATTTAATAAAAAAATGCCAAAGATGTAAAAACCCCCTTTTTTCCCCCGCAACCAAAAGCTCTTCAAAAGCAGTTTCTTTTTTTAAAACCCATCCAATATAAACGGCTGTTAAAAGGCCCGCAATAGGGATGATCCAAATCGAAACTAAATTATTAATTGTGGTCAGAAAATTTGCACCATAAATTTTTTCCCAAGAAGGAAAAAGAAGTCCTGATTGAGCAAGTGCCGAGGGAATCCCAAATAGAAATGTGATAAGACCACTTACAATCACCCCTTTCTTTCGCGACCATCCCACAAGTTCCATTAAATTCGTTGCCACTACTTCAATAAAAGGAATGGCTGAAGTGAGTGCCGTAAAAACAAAAAGGGTAAAAAAAATGGTCGAAATCATCATTGCTCCTGGGAGCTTCGCAAAAAGATAGGGAAGGGTTTTAAAAACCAATCCCACTCCCTGATCAGGAGTCAATCCAAAGGTAAAAATGACGGGAAAAATCGTAAGGGCTGCTAAAATGGCAACAATAATCACCGCAAATCCAACGATTAAAGACATATGAAAAATATTTTCTTGCTTACGCATATAACTGCCATAGCTAATCATAATTCCTTGCCCAAGGCTTAACGTAAAAAAAGCAAGCCCAAGTGCTTCTAAAGCACTTGAAAATTTAAACCGATCAAAATTGGGGTAAAAGATAAAATGGACTGCTTTTCCAAACCCCTCTAAAGAAATGCTATAGAGAAAAAGGCCCACTAAAATGACAAAAAGAGCCCGTGTCATTACCTTAGACCAAAATTCAATTCCTTTACGTACTCCTGATAAAACGATCCCCATCGTAAGGAGTGTAAAAAGAGCATGCCAAAATAAAGAGATACTTCCAGAGCTCGCCAAACGATCAAATATATAGCCTACTTCTTCACGAGAAAGGGTTTCATGAAATCCCGAAAGAGACATGAGAATATAACTCATTCCCCAACCAGCAATGACAGAATAAAAAGACATGATCAGAAAAGAGGAAAGAACTCCAAACCATCCCGCAATCTTCCATTTGGAACTTCCACTTGATAAAACTTCAAAAGCACCAATAGCCGCCCTTTGACTGCGACGCCCTAATAACAATTCTCCTACTAAAAGGGGAATTCCAATTAAAACAACACAAATAAAATAGATCAAAAGGAAAAGTCCCCCTCCATTTTGTCCAATCGTATAGGGAAATTTCCACAAAACTCCTAACCCTACTGCTGAACCTATCGCAGCAAAAACAAATCCAAGACGACTCCCCCAATGTTCTCTTGTATGACTCATGATTTATCCCGCAATTTTACGAATGAGGTTATCAAAATTGTACAAACCGCTTTTTTGAACAATAATAATTAAAATGGTTAAAGGAACAATATAACGCATAAAAAACCGCCAAGGTTTATATAAAAAAACACCCCAATTCCCAAGCATAAATTCTTCTTTTAATCGATTGCGATCTACAACAAAACCAATAAAAAAAGCTGTGATCAACCCTCCAATGGGAATGATCCAAATCGAGACCAAATTATTCATCGTATCAAGAAAATCTTTCCCATAAATCTCTTGCCAGTTGGAAAAAACGATCTGAGTTCCTGCAAATGCACTGGGGATTCCAAACAAAAATGTGCCGCAGCCAACCAAAACTACAGCCTTTTTCCTTTTTATTTTATAAAGTTCCATCAAATTTGTTGAAACCACTTCAACAAGAGGAATTGCAGAAGTAAGCGCTGTAAAAACAAAAAGGATAAAAAACATTGTCGATAACATAAGAGACCCTGGGAGTTTTGAAAATAGATAAGGCAACGTCTTAAAAATGAGACCATACCCTGCTTGGGGTTCAAGATTAAAAGAAAAAACCACAGGAAAAATCGTAAGGGCTGCTAAAATAGCAACTATAATCACTGCAAACGCAACTACAACTGACATTTGCAAAATACTTTCTGAGCGTCGCATATAACTTCCATAACTAATCATAATTCCTTGTCCAATACTCATTGTCCAAAAAGCAAGTCCCAATGCTTCAATCATACTCGAGAGTTTAAAATGAGAAAAATCGGGGTAAAATACAAAGTGAACAGCCTGAGAAAAACCACTTAGAGTCATAGAATAGAAAAACAAAAAAACAAGTAAGACAAGCAAAGCCCTTGTCATGATCTTAGACCAATACTCTATCCCTTTACGAACCCCAGATATCACAATCCCAACTGTAAAAATAGTAAAGAAAAAATGCCAAAATAGAGAAATAGTGCCTGACTGAGATAATGTTGTAAAAATAGTTAAAACTTGTTTTTCTGAAAACTCTTTGTAAACACCACTTAAAGAAATCAAAATATAACTGAGTCCCCAACCAGCAATGACAGAATAAAAAGACATAATTAAAAAAGAGGAAAGAACTCCAAACCACCCTGCGATTTTCCAAGCAGAAGATGAACGACCTAATAATTCAAAAGCCCCTATAGCCGCACGCTGCGAAGACCTTCCTAAAATCAATTCTCCAATGAAGAGGGGAATGCCCACAATCATTAA
>JANQJX010000065.1 GCA_028281425.1 Simkania sp. | reverse complement strand
CCTGCATTTCGCATGCCCAATCTAGAAAAATCCACATGCTCTGTTTCTATGGGACATCCCATAAATTCTTTTAGGTGAGGTGGCAAACTGATCCATTCGGGAATTTCTTGAAATTTCAAAAAACACTTCGTGTGCCTTTTCGAAAGAGAGGGCATGCGAAATGCGGCCTCACAGTGATCTTAAAAACCCTCAGACGAGATTAGGGGTTAAAGCAAAAAAGTAGTAGTCAGTTAGCATGAAATCTGCTATGGGTGGAAGGATGTTTGAGTCACTAAACTTTAATGCTTTTTGTCTACTTGCAAAAAAGGGGAAACGGGTTGCTGTTTTTAAAGAATTTTCTGCTGATTTGATCACTCCAATGAGTGCTAAGCAAGCTCTTTTGGAAATCACCGATGATCTGGTTTTATTTGAATCAGGAGAATTAAGAGGGGAAGAAGGACGTTTTTCTCATATTGGATTTTCAAGAATTGCTGAGATAAAAGCTTTTGGGTCTCATGTTGAAATTGAAGAAGAAGGGAAAAAGTCTTGGAAAGAAGAAAGAAATCCTTATGAACTTTTGCGGTTTTTTCACCAAAAATATCGATGCGTTTCTTTAAGAGATCAAATAGGGTTTGCAGGAGGAACTGCAGGGTATTGTTCCTATGATGCTATCCGATATGTTGAAAATATTCCCAATCGGAACCAAAGTCAAAAGAGTTTTCCCGATCTTTTTTTTCAGTTTTTTGACAAGAGCATTACCTTTGATCATATAAGAGGAGTAGTCACGATCATCAAGGTGGCTTTAACTTGTGAGACTCTTAAGCAAGAGTATCAAAAAGCCCTAAATGAAATCGATCAAATCTATACTTGTATCTTAAAACCTCCTCAAATCATTTCAAATAAGGACAAACAAAAGAACCTAGAGATTAGGGTGACACCTAATGATGAGCATTTTAAAAAATGGATTGAAAAGGCGAAACAATATATTTCATCTGGAGATGTTTTCCAAGTTGTTTTATCAAGGCGTTTTCAAGCAAAATTAAGTGTGAGTCCAGATAGACTCTATCGGGCTATCCGAAGAATCACACCTTCTCCCTACATGTTTTTCTTTGCTCAAAAAGATTTTTCAATTGCTGGGGCATCTCCAGAAAAATTGGTAAGCTTAAAATATGGAATTGTTGAAACGGTTCCTCTAGCAGGAACAAGAAAGAGGGTTAAAAGAAAAGAAGAAGATGCAAAGTCAGCGTTAGATTTATTAAATGATCCCAAAGAAAGAGCAGAACATCTCATGCTTGTAGATTTAGGGCGCAATGATTTAGGGATGATTTCTAAACCGGGTTCAGTGAATGTTAAAGAATTGATGCAAGTATTTTATTTTTCTCATGTCATGCATTTGGGAAGTGTTATCCAAGGAGAGATTGAATCTGATTTAGATGCTTTTGATGCAATTCAAGCAACGCTTCCTGCTGGAACATTAAGTGGAGCCCCTAAAATTCGAGCCATGGAAATTATCGATGAAATGGAACCTTTTTGCCGTGGTCCTTATGGAGGAGCCATTTGCTTGGTCGATCATTTGGGAAATTTGGACTCATGTATTGGAATTCGAATGGCCACGATTCAAGATAACGTGGCAACAGTGCAAGCAGGGATGGGAATTGTCTATGATTCAGATCTTCAAAAGGAAGCTGATGAATCCAGACAAAAAGCAGAAGGGATTTTAGAGGCTATTTTTTTAGCTGAAGAAGGAAAGGTATGATTCTCATTATCGATAACTATGATAGCTTTACCTATAATCTTTATCAAATAGTTGCAAAAAATGCTTATGTTAAAGTTGTGCGTCATGATCATCTTACCCTAGATGACATTGAGCATTTCAATCCTTTAGGCATCATGATCTCTCCGGGACCTAAAAAACCCCAAGATGCGGGCATCTGTATTGAGTTGATTCAAAAGCTTAAAGGAAGGTCCCCTCTTCTTGGAATTTGTCTGGGACATCAAGCTCTTGCTGAAAGTTTTAAAGGGAAGGCTGTTTATGCAGAAGAGGTCGTTCATGGAAAAGAAACCTTAATTTTTCATTCTCGTAAAAACTTGTTTAAAGGACTTCCTCTTCCTTTTAAAGCAGGACGTTACCATTCGCTGATTGTTGAGAAAGAAAGCTTGCCTGCTTGTTTTTCTATTGAAGCCGAAACAAAAGAGGGAGTGATTATGGCCATTAAGCATAATAAATATCCCTATTTTGGCTTCCAATTTCACCCTGAATCCATTTTAACTCCTAAAGGAAACAAATTGATCGATGCATTCTTAATCTTTTGTGAGAAATACCATGGGATTAAAAGAAGTCATTGAAAAGCTTTTTTTAGGACATGATTTAACACCTTTTGAATGTGAAGCTGCAGTAGATGAAATGATTAAAGAACCACAGCCTTCACAAGTTGGAGCTTTTTTGGCTTTAATGCGTGTCAAAGGAGAAACAGCAGGTGAGATTTATGCGATTGTAAAAGCCTTTCAAAAAACAATGATTGCCATTGAAGCAGATAGGGATGTTTTAGATATTGTTGGAACAGGAGGAGATCAATCGCATTCATTTAATATTTCAACTGGTGCCTCGATTCTTAGTGCTGCATGTGGGGTAAAAGTGGCTAAACATGGCAATCGGTCTGTTTCTTCAAAATGTGGCTCTAGTGATGTTCTAGAAGCTTTGGGAATTCCAATTAGAGTTGATCCAGAAAAAGTTAGGAAGGGACTTAAAGTGATTGGGTTTGCTTTTTTATTTGCTCCTGATTATCACCAAGCTTTTAAAAAACTGTTGACCTTACGCCGAGATCTTGGGGTTTCTACCCTTTTTAATTTCCTTGGTCCCCTTTTGAATCCTATACGTCCTCGCTATCACCTTATCGGGGTTGCAAAAGAAAAGATGGTGGACCTTTTTGCCGATGTGGTATTAAAAATGCAAACGAAAAGGACATGGATTTTTCATGGAAATGGACTCGATGAATTGACACCTATTGGTCCTTGCATGGTTTTAGAAGTGTTTAAAAACAAAAAAAAACGTTTTATATTTGATCCCAAAGAATTTGGATTTAAGAGATGTGAAAAAAAAGATCTTGAAGGAGGCGATCCTCAATTTAATGCAAAAGAGCTCTTAAAGGCCCTTAGAGGAAAAGAGTCTCCTTTAAGTGACTCTCTTATCTTAAATGCTGGATGTGCCCTTTATGTTTTTGGAAAAGTGAAAAATTTGCAAGAAGGAATGAAAATAGCAAGACAAACACAAAGGGAAAAAAAAGGATTGATGATTCTTAAAAGATGGAAAGAACTATGACGATTTTGGAAGAGATTATGACAAGGAAGGAAAAAGAGATTGCCTCTCTTAAAAAAGAGCTAAAAGAGCATAAGATGCACCCTCTCCACTCTTTTCTAAATAAAAAAAAGAGAGCCTCTTTTGCTTTTGAAAACAGTTTAAAGAAAGAAGGGCTTGCAATTATTTCTGAAATCAAACGGCGTTCTCCTTCAGCTGGAGAAATAGGAGAAATTCAAAAGCCTCAAAGACTTGCACTTCTTTATACCGAAGGGGGGGCCTCTGCAATTTCTGTTTTAACCGATCAAGAGAGTTTTGGAGGAAATATTGAAGATCTCATAGCTGTTAAAAAAATTTCTCATCTTCCTGTTTTACGTAAAGATTTTATTCTCGATGAGGTGCAAATCGCTCAGTCAGTTGCTTTAGGTGCTGATGCCCTTTTAATTATCGTTGCAGCGCTTGGAGAAAAAAGCATTGATCTTGTGAAAGCCTCTTATGAAAGGGGAATTGAACCTCTTGTCGAAATACACACCGAAAAAGAACTTGAGATTGCACTTCGATCAGAAGCCCATATTCTTGAAGTTAATAGCCGCAATTTAAAAACATTTAAAGTGGATCTAAATATTGCCCTAAGATTAAAAGAGAAGATTCCGAGCCATTTGGTGACTGTGGCTGCATCGGGTATTAAAGGGGTAGAAGATGCAAGAAAAATGCGTCTTGGAGGATATGATGCCCTCTTAGTGGGTCAAGCACTTGTTGAAAGTAAAAACCCTAAAGAATTGATTGAAGAAATGAAAAAAGCATGACACTTATTAAAATTTGCGGAATCAAAGAGATCAAAATGGCTTTTTTTGCAGCCGATATAGGAGCCGATTTCATCGGCATTGTTTTTGACCCTTTATCGATGAGATATGTTTCTTTAGAAAAGGCAAAAGAGATTGCTTTATCTGCGGAAAGAGGAGGTGCTAAAACAATTGGGGTATTTACGAAGCATAACCAAAAAGAGATGGAATATATCTCACAAAAGGTTGGATTAAAAGGGGTTCAACTCCACGGTGATAAAGCGCGTCAATCTCATTTTGATCTTCCTTTAGATTTAATCAAAATTTATGTTCTTTCAATTGATGAAAAAGGGAATGTGACCTCTTCTTTAAACCTAGAAGGATTAGATCCAAAGCGAGATTATTTACTCTATGATGGAATGCAAGGGGGAAGTGGCAAAAGCTTTGATTGGAACTCTTTTTCTCCTCATCCATCTTTCCCCTTTTTTCTTGCTGGAGGACTCCACCTTGGAAATGTTTTAGAAGCTATTGAAAAAACCGATCCGGTAGGTGTTGATGTTTCAAGTGGAGTAGAAGATCCTAAAACAAAAGAGAAAACATCCCTTTTGATTCAAGAATTCATTGAAAAGGTCAAAAAGAGATGAAAAGCGGTCGTTATGGTCATTATGGAGGAGCCTATGTTCCAGAAATTTTAATCACTCCTATTGCTTCTCTTAGAAAGAGATGGGAAAAGTTAAAGAAATCGGCTCCTTTTTTAAACCATCTACAAGACATTTTAGAAACATATGCAGGGAGACCAACGCCTCTGACTCAAGTTAAAAATTTTTCAGCATTCACTCAAGGCCCCCTTCTTTTTCTTAAAAGAGAAGATCTCCTTCATACCGGAGCCCATAAGCTCAATAACACACTTGGACAATGTTTAATTGCTAAAGAGATGGGGAAAAGACGTATCATTGCTGAAACGGGTGCGGGTCAACATGGGGTTGCAACAGCAACTGCATGTGCTTATTTGCAAATGGAATGCGTCATTTATATGGGGAAGAAAGATAAAATAAGGCAAAAGCCTAATGTCCAAAAAATGGAACTTTTAGGAGCTAGAGTGCATTCGGTTGATCAAGGAAGTGGCACCTTAAAAGAGGCAATTAATGAAGCAATGCGTGATTGGGCAGCCTCTTATGAAAAGAGTCATTATTGTTTGGGATCGGCATTAGGACCTCATCCTTATCCTGAAATGGTCTCTTTTTTTCAAAGAGTGATTGGAAATGAAGCTAGAAAGCAACTCTTAAAAAAATGTCAAAGATTGCCAAACATTGTTCTTGCTTCTGTTGGCGGGGGTTCTAATGCTATTGGGATTTTCTACCCTTTTATCGAATTAGAAGAGGTTCAATTGATTGGTGTTGAAGCAGGAGGAAAGGGGAAAAAACTCGGAGAGCATGCCGCCCGTTTTTCTGGGGGTAAACCGGGGGTT
>JANQJX010000055.1 GCA_028281425.1 Simkania sp. | reverse complement strand
AATTTAATATTCATATCATACTTATTATCAGCATCTTAAGGATTCTATATCTATGGAAATTAGGAGATTTTATCTGAAAGATGCGAAAGTTGGGCTAGCAGTTCTTCTTGAGTCATTTTTTTTCCTTTGATCAGAAAAAAAATCCCCCTTTCAAAAAAATCTTTCAACGCTCTTTTGCGTAAGGTGAGTTTTTAAGTCATAGACTCAGATAGGTTCATCATGAGTAGAAGTTGTTGCCATCGTAAGTCTGATTTTTGTGATTTGATATAAGAAATGATTGTACTTGGGCTTTCTTTTGCAAAAAGCTCAATTTCTCGATCGGTAAGCCAAATTAAAAGCGCAAGGGGAGAAATTGTAGAGAATAAAGTCTGAATCGAACATTTAGCCCGTTTGAAAAGCCATTGATCTCTAATTAATTTTCCCAATTTGAACACGAGAAAAGCAAAAAAAAGAGATTTAAAAAAAAGAAAGCAAAATGAAAGAGCAAAAAGTATAAGAAATAGATAAGTGTGCTTAGGATGGGAAAAGAAAGGTCCTAAAAAGGCTCTCCATTTTTTCTTTGCCTGCGAATAGGCTAAAATCTCTTCAAAACGAGGTTCATGAAAAGCAAAACGGAGAGCATGAACAACTTCGTGAAAGATCACTTCTTCTCGATGGTATAATAAGAAACGTCCTTTTGTGAAAGCTTTGCGTAATTGAATCAAGCAAATGGTATCAAAGCTCCAAGAAACCGCCCCTTCCCAAGGAGCAAGAAAGCGATTTGAATAAGCAATAGGAATCCAAGCAGGGCGAACTTGAAGGGTTTTTTCCAAAATTCCCAGGATTTTTTGATCTGAGCTCATAGATCTGATGGGGAAAATTCTGGCTTTCTTTTCTAAAAGAGTTAAATCTCTTTGAAAAACTTTTAAATTGTCAATCCGCTTGACAAATTCTTTTTCTGTTTCATCAGGAGTGGCAACAAACCCTAATTTCCCCCATTTTTTCAATTTTTCAGCGATCATTTTTTGCGATGAATCAGTTGACGTAAATGACGAAGTTGGAAGAGAAGGTAGCTAAAAAGAAAGAGATTTGCAATTAGAATTGTTCCATTAAAAAGAAGAATCTGATTATTTTTTCGAGCAATTTTCACAAGCTTTTGCCTGACATTCTTTTCAAATTTACTTTCATCCGAAAACCAGGTTGATGCATAATAATGATGGGCAAAAAGAGCTGAATATTTATTAAGCTTGTTAAAATAAGCAGCTGGAAGAACAATATCACGTCTGCCTTCTTGAGTAGAATGGCTTTTAAATGCCTCTCCAAATGGAGAAAAACTACGCTTTGCCACACGATAAATAACCGAATCTTTATCTCTAGCTGGATAAGCTTCTCCTACTTTATCCCATCGATTTTTAACCAATTGAATGCAATGCTCTAATACAGGATGTTTAGGAATAGACCCAATAAGGTTATTTGTCACGGTAATTGAAGAGCTTAAAATAGGCTGATGAGGAGGTTCTAGTCCACAATAAAGGTCAAAGTTGTGGTGAAAAGGGATAAAAGGACGGTAACACTTAACATCATGATCCACATAAAGTCCTCCTTCTTCATAGAGAATTTCATAACGAAGGAGATCTGATTTTTCAGCATAATTATCAGAGCTTACAAAACAATCTTTTAAAACCTTAAATGTAAATTCGGAGATTAAATGGAGTTCCATCTTGGGATGGGGAGTTGGTCTTTTTATATCGGTCCAAAATTTAAAGGTCCAATCGGGGTGATTTCTGATCCAAGAATTGATATTTTCAACCGAGTCTTTTGGAAAAGATTTGGGGCCAAGCCAAATAAAATGAATCACTTTAGGAATAGACAATGGATTTCCTTTCGAGAAGAGCAAATCCTTGTTTTTTTCGTAAATCTTTTGAAAAAAATCGATATTTTGAAAATCTTCATGTGTTTCTACATATTGCCAATTTGAATTGTGAGATCCCATAAGCGTTATAAAATCATCGCTTTGCTTGACTGAATCGGATATTTTGCAGCTAGATAAAATGAATGAAAAACATATTAAGGATAAAATTAATTTCATTTTTATTTTTATCTCCTTATTAATTTTGAGTTTATTAGAACAACTAAAATAAAACATGAAATGAGAGCAATGAAACTTAGTATTTCTATGCATAGCATTTTGTTAGAAATTTCTACTAAATGATTTAGACTTTTCCTGATGTGTTTTTCTTCTTGGCTTTCTTTAAGAGTATTCCACTCAGTAGCATAAAAATGGTAGGTATAAAATCCAAGAAGACCATTTTTCGGGTAGAAGTAAGCAGCTGGAAAAACAATCCCTTTGGTCTTCCAAATAGAGGGATGATTTTCAAGTGCAAGTGTTAAAGCAATATAGGTACGATTAGAAACAAGACGTGCTTGAGTGAGTAAGTCATTGGAGGAAAATTTTTTGGCCATCCTTTCCCATCTCTCACTTACGGTGTCCATCACTTTTAGCATCAGGGGGTGATAGGGCTTAATTCCGATGATGCCATTTGCAATAGTTAGCGCTCTTCCCTCGATTCCTGCGTGAGGCATTTCCAAACCAGCATAAAAATCATAGGCCGCATGAAGACCATGGAAAGGCTTTAAACATTTAACATCGTGATCGATATAAACCCCCCCTTGTTGGTAGAGAACTTCATAGCGAAGAAGATCTGATTTTTCGCCCATATTTTTGGAAGCATGAAATTCCTTTTCTAAATATTTAAATTTAAAATCTTTTACGTAACGTATTTTCAATTGCTGGCAAGGAAGCATTCTCTCTCGATCCGTCCATAAATAGAAGGTCCAATTAGGGTGATGAGAAATCCACGTCCGTATATTCTCAACAGACTTAGAAGGAAAAGGTCGGGGTCCTAGCCAAATGAGGTGAACGATTTTCGGAATTCTAAAAGTATGATGCGGTCCGAACTGAAAATTTTTTCCAGACACATAAATCTGCTTATAAAATTCAAGATCAATGTAATCACGCTCTGTGATATATTTCCAGTCAGGCATGCCTTTTCCCAAAAGTTTTTCGAAAGAATCTTCCATTGTCAGCTGACATGTTTTTGGCAATTCTTGCTTTTTAAAAAGATGTAAAAACAGATAAAGGAAAACAATAGGAACAATAAGAAAAAGGAGGCTCCAATTTTTTTTCATCTCTTGATAAGTTCTGGTTCATAGTCAATATGAATGGAATGATTGTCAATTTGATATAATGGCTTAATATTCATTTTAAGCCCTTGCTTAAAAAAGTAAAGAAGCTGCTTTTTCGAAACATCACATACTTTCTTTTTTATCCACTCGTTTTCTATAACATTTTTTAAAGGAACACTCACAACCTTAGCCGAATGACTGTAAAGACCCACTTTCAGTAAATCAGCATGCTTATCCCATAAAGTTTCTAAAATATTCGGATTATGAAATTTCATGCAAACAAAATAGGGATAAATATCTTCTTTACGATATAGGGCCATATCTTTGGTATTAGGACGTCGCCAATCTCCTTGCCCTACATTAAATTGCCAAGCATAAATCCCCTTTTCAACTTCAAGACTCTTTGGAATTCCTTGGCGGAAATCTCCTCTAAAACAGTAGTCAACATTTTTCCCCAAACGAAAATAAAATCCATAGGCCCCTGTTTTTTTTAAGGTTTTGATAGCTTGTTTCAAATCTATCGTATCTTTTATCACAATGTCATCGCTTGCAAACATCACGAAACGGGAGTTGGAAATCTCATAGTTGCAAAGAGATTTTAATAAAAGAGAAGAAAAATCTTCAGAAGGTAATAGGGTTGATTCTTTGAGATAAACCACTTGTGGGAACTTTTTCTTAACCTGCATGTAGCCTTTATCATAATTTTCGCTACTCACGCGATAGATGACAAAAAGACGATGGAGATCTTGAATATATTCTTCGGCTGACTCTAAAAAAGCATAGAGTTGAAGAGGTCGGTCGTACGAAAAAACAATAAGATCAGCTTCTCCTTTCTCTTCCAGAAGATTTTTACTAGGGTGTTTCTTAAGAGGCTTATAAGAAGGTTGTGAACGGATATAGTTTTCAATGGCAAGTTGTTTTTTAACATCTTTTCTAAAATCGGAATTAGGATTCCCAGTATTGTATAGGTAAAGAATATCGGGAATAAAATAAACATGGCCTTTTGCTAACTCAACCATAGGTAACATAGAAGCCACATCACAAGCAGCAGAGAAAAATTCCCCTTCTTTTAAAAAATCTTGAAGAGATATGTGTTGAAACAGTCCTGCATAAAAGGTTCGCAAATGAGAAGTCACAAAGGCATGTTTTCTAATTCCTCGTTCCTCTATAATTTTAAGATTAAGGGCTCTGCAATCATTAAATTGCCTATCAAATCCCTTTGCATAAGAAGGATATTCAGCAAAATTTCCATATGTAAGCCAAACATCTGGGTTTGCATAATAGGCATTAAGATTTTTTAAAACATCTAAATGGGCAAGAAAATCATCCCCATCTACAACAACGACAATATCATCACTCTTTAAATTGTGAACAGCATGATAGAGATTTGCCATAGCTCCTTGGTTCACCTGATTTTTAATCAAAGTGACTCGATGGTGGGGGTCATAGAGCTCTAAGACTTGTTGCACCTGATCTGCTGTAGAATCTGTAGATGCATCATCAATATAGATAATACGAAAGTTATCATAATCTTGTTGCAAAGTGGATAAAAGATTTCTTTCAACATAAGAAGCACAGTTAAATGCCATTGTTAAAATAACAAAAGACTTATTTTGCGAAATAGGATGTGTTTTTCGTGCGATTCGAACAATTTTACTTTTGCGCATCGCTTTTAGTTTCTTTTTAATAGGGTGATAAAAAAAACCTAGCCCAAATCCTATAGCAACTAGAAGAAAAACGAACAATAACTTTTTCATACTCATCCTCTAAAATCATACCGGTTTAATATTAAAGATTCTACATTCATTTGATTTCAAATCAAGAGTCATAAATGGGCCTGCCTTCAACTGAAAAATTGTTCGGATCGATTGAGATTTTTTTCGAAAATTGTGAAAGTCGCAAATTCACATACTCTTGAGATCAGGGGATTTACGACTTTCTCAAGCCTAAGGAGAAAAGATCATCTATTTGAAAGGGGTATTTTTTTTCTGATCAAAGGAAAAAAAAAGAAATGAGAAAATCCTCAGTAACAAAAAATGAAATGTTTCGATCTCAAGTCAAACAAGCCCAAAAAAACACAAT